>JAEXSY010000350.1 GCA_023440105.1 Bacillota bacterium | reverse complement strand
GCTTATGGCAGTGGTTAGCTTTAAGCTAACAACGGAAGCCTTGGTGGACTTACCAACAATAATAATTGCATTGCTAGCATTAATCTCAGTACTTAAACTAAAGGTTAACACCGCCTGGCTGGTTCTAGCTGGAGGCTTAATTGGGTTTATATTATCATAGAGATATCACATTTTAATGGGAAAGCTGGTACCCTTAAGGGTATCAGCTTTTCTATGTTGAGAATAAGATAGTTATAGAAGCAATTAAGTTGAAAGGTCCAAATATGGATTATAAGGAAAGGTATAAACAATGGTTAGAAAGCTCAGTGCTAAAGGAGGAGGAAAAGGAAACACTTAAAGCCATGAAGGAAGAAGATCAGAAGGAGGCCTTTTTTCAAGAGCTTACCTTTGGAACTGGCGGCTTAAGAGGAATTATGGGACTGGGCAGCAGCAGAATTAATAATTACACCATTAGAAGAGCAACAGAAGGACTGGCTGCTTATCTGTTAAAAAAGGTTGAAGGAGTAAAGAGCTGTAAAGTAGCAATAGCTTTTGACTCAAGGAAGCATTCTAGAGAATTTGCCTTGGAAGCTGCTCTGGTCCTTTGTAATAATGGAATAAGGACATATCTTTTTAGAAGTTTGAGACCAACACCGGAGCTATCCTTTGCCGTAAGGAATTTAAGCTGCTCTGCTGGTATAGTGATAACAGCAAGTCATAACCCATCAATTTATAATGGATATAAGGTTTATGGAAGTGATGGAGGGCAGATAACCTTAGCTACAGCAAAGGGTATTATGGAGGAAATCAGTAAAATAGACGTACTTAAGGAGAGAAAAGCTATAACGGAATGGGAGGCTGTACAAGAAGAACTCCTATATTATATAGGGGATGAGATGGATAGAAGATATATTGATAGGATAGAAAAGCTTTCTTTACTTAAAAAGGAAGATAAAAGGGATATTAAAATAGTATATACTCCCCTTCACGGAACTGGATTGATACCTGTTACCAGCATTCTTACTAAGCTAGGATATTACAGGATTTTTTTAGTGAATTCGCAAATAAGACCTGATGGAAATTTTCCTACGGTAAAGGCTCCAAATCCAGAGAATAAGGAGGTTTTTGAAGAAGCAATAAAATTAGCCAAAGAAAAGGAAGCAGATATAATATTAGCTACGGACCCAGATTGTGACAGGGTGGGAGTTGCAGTGAAAGATAGAGAAGGAGATTATATTCTACTTAATGGAAATCAGATAGGGGCTCTTCTCTGCAAGTATATATTATCTAATGAAAGGAATATTGATAAGAATACAGCTATTATAAAAACTATAGTAACCTCTGATTTAGGCGAAAGAATTGCTGATAAATACGGAGCTACCACTTTCAATACTCTCACAGGCTTCAAATTTATAGGTGAGAAGATTAAGGAATTTGAACAAAGTAATAGATATAAATTCCTATTCGGTTATGAAGAGAGCTATGGGTATCTTTCAGGAACCTTTGTAAGGGATAAGGACGCTGTCATTGCTTCTATGCTTATTATAGAGATGGCTCAAAGCTATAAGAATAAAGGTGTCAATCTTCTTGAGGCAATTGAGGAGCTGTATAAGGAATATGGCTATTATTTAGATTATCTAGAAACCTATACACTGGAGGGGGTGGAGGGAGGTTTAAAAATAACTAAGGTAGTGGAGGAATTTAGAAGGATTAATAACCTTATTAGGACATTTTATGATATAAAAATTCTTGAGGATTATAAGCTGCAGAAGAGATACTTTATAGAGTCCTATGAAGATGAGGAGATTGATCTTCCCGTAAGTAATGTAATCAAGCTGTATTTTAGGGATGGATCATGGATTGCAGTGAGGCCTTCTGGAACAGAGCCTAAGTTAAAGGTTTATTACTCAGCTAAAGGCGCTACAAAGGAGGAGGGGGTTAAAAGACTAGAGGAGCTACTGGGTAAGGTTAAAAGCTATTTAGCTTTTATTTTATAATATATTCAAGTTAATGTTTTTTCCAACGATATATATGAAGACTAAAATTAATTTCATATATTAATCGGGGGAAAAAAAGTGAAAACTATAGGGTTTAAGAAAAAAGGAAAAGATGCTAAAGGAAGCTCAAAAGGAAGAAGAGGTTCTTTGAAAAGAAAATTAACTATGTATACTGCTATCTGTGTAATTGTTGCTGCATTGGTGCAAACGACAATAAGCATAGGGCTTTTTCAATATATAATTGATACTGTTATAAAGTCTCAGGCTCAAGATAATCTAAATTCAGCAGCGGTAGCTATTAATAGCTATATGGAGGAATATGAAAGCCTAGTTAAGGCCATAGCTGATGACGAGAAGGTTATACAGGCTGTTGTTGCAGATGATAAGGTACAGATAGCCATGAGTCTAAAGAATTATGTAGAAAACTATCCATCTCTTCAATATGGGTATTTTAAAGGGTTAGATAGAAAAATTGTGACCTACCCTATAACTGATATTGCTGAGCCTGCGGAAACTAGTGAGCCAGATAAGTATCTTACTATTATGAAGGAGATAAAGGAGCCTTATTGGTCTGAAGCTTATGAGGATACTACAACAAAGGAGTGGGTAGTAACCTTGATGGATAGAGTAGAATATAACGGAGAATTCTTAGGGTATGTAGGAATTGATATAGTATTAAAAGAAATGAGTAATATGGTGAACTCTTTGAAGTTTGGCTCCAGTGGAGAATTTATAATGGTCCATAATAATGGGATAATAATGACTGCTAAGGATGACTTTCTTATAGGAAAGGAGTATCCAAATAAAGAATTGAGAGATTCCTTAATAAATGATAAAAATGGGGATGTAGAGCTTGAAGAAGGTGGAAAGAGTATCTATGGTGCTTTTAATGAATTAAATAAAGGAGAAATAAATCTTCTGGCAAAGATTGACGAAGGTGAGTTTAAGAATGAAGAAAATCTATTCCTCATGATATCCATAGCTTCTATTGTTCTTGTGCTAGCTATAACAACCTTGATAAATCTTTTGGTAATAAATAAGCTTATTAAAAGAATTAATAAACTTAAAGAGGATATGAAGAAGATACAAGAGGGTGACCTTACCGTAAAGTCTGATGTTGCTTATGTGGATGAAATAGGAGAGCTGGCCATGGGCTTTAATAATATGACTGATAGTCTTAAAGAGCTTATAGAAAATACCATGGATGTTGCCAATGTTATAGGGAAGCAGAGTGCCTTTATACAAGCATCACATAATCAGACTCTACAAAGCTCTACAGAAATCTCTAAAACCATAGAAGAGGTTGCTAGTGTAACAAATAACCAATCTATGGAGGTAGATAAGGTTGCCACAGAAAATAGCAAGTTATCAAAATCCATCAATGATATTTCACAAGGGCTAAAGGAAGCTGTGGATCTCTGTGAGAATGTTAATGAAGTAAATAAGGAAGGCATTGAGACAGTGGATAAGCTAGTTCTTACCACAGATAATACTTCAGAAAAAACCGCCTCTGTATTAGATAATGTACAAAATATAGCTGATAGCACTAAAAAGATAGATATGGTTCTAGAGGCTATAAGTGATATAGCAAATCAAACAAACCTACTTTCCTTAAATGCTTCTATAGAAGCAGCTAGAGCTGGCGAAGCTGGAAAGGGCTTCTCTGTAGTGGCTGATGCGATAAGAAAGCTTGCAGAGCAGAGCAAGGAATCAACAGAGGATATAAAGAAGATAATCTCCGACATTACTGGTAAAACCAGTGCTGCTGTGGCATCTATGGAGGAAACAAGAGCACTTGCAATAGAGCAAATTGAAGCAGTTAGGAATACAGATAAGGCTTTTAAAAATATCTCTCAAAGTCTTGAGAACTTAATCTCTACTATTAGTAATGTTAATGAGAGAAATAATTCTATGGTTAGAAAGAAGGATAGAATTGAGGGCTACATGGAGGCTCTATCAGCAGGCATGACGGAAATATCCGCTTCCGCAGAGGAGATAACAGCTTCGGCAGAGGAGCAGGTAGCAATGGTTCAGGAAGTAAGTGGCTTAACAGAACAGTTTATGATGATTGCAGAAGAGCTTAAAAATAATATTAATAAATTTAAGGTTAATTAGTTAGGAAGGAACTTGCCATAAAAAAGCAAGTTCCTTTTAAATTAATAATTACTTTAAAGAATATTAAAACCTAAACTATTTATTTATTATATTATAAGCCTTAATAAACAAAGGAGGTTTACTTAGGATGAATAATGCATTAAGAAGTAGGAGAGAACCATACTTCGATAATCTGAAGGGAGTTCTTATAATTTTGGTGGTGCTGGCCCACTTCTTAGGTAGAGGAAATGTTAAGGAAAGCTTAATACTTCAAAGTACTATACTCTTTATCTATTCCTTCCATATGCCTCTTTTTGCTTTTGTTTCGGGATATTTTTCGAAGAATGTTCGAAAAAGCAAAAAAAATGCAGTGGAGGATATTCTGCTGATATATGTTATAGCAGAAGGAGCCTGGGCTATATTTAATTTAGTAGTTTATGGTGACGATTATTATATAAGAAATATATTTATGCCAGGCTATAGCCTCTGGTATGTCTTAGCACTTTTTATGTGGAGGTTAACCTTAAAGAATATCGTAAAAATAAAGGGAGCATTGGTATTATCAGTACTACTTTCTGCTGGGATAATGCTGATATCAAGTCCTTCTGAAATTATTCTTGGTTTAGAAAGAGTAGCTGGCTTCCATATATATTTCTTATTGGGATATTACTGTGAAGGAAATGTGATTGAGAAAATAAAAAAAGTAAAAGCTTCAATGGCCGTAGTAGTATTGATGATGATATTTATGCTACTATATAGCCTTATTAGACTTAGGATACTGGATTTTAATTTGAGCAAGGAGGTTATGATGCATCAGCTGTCAATCCAGAGCTTTCCTTCCATATCCTTAGGGTTAATAGTATATCTTTTAGCTATACCTTTAGCTATTGGTATAGGAATATTGATTTTAGCTATTGTCCCTGAGGAAAAAGGATTTATCAGCAGTATAGGTAGAGATACTCTTCCGCTTTATTTAAGCCATACCTATGTAGTAAAGATCATAGGTAGCTTAAATAGTTATTTTGGTTTTAACAGCATTATCTTTGAGATAAGCTTTCTTTTAATTATATCTGCAGCTACGATAATGTTGTTTTCTAGCAGCAGCTATAGAGAGGGCTTTTATAGAATTATCAATAATCTTAAACAGATGTATTTGGATATGGGATTTAGAATATTATTAAAAAATTAAAGGAATGTAGGTATTGTTTTATAATGAAATGGCTATGAGTGTTTATATATTAAGCTCATAGCTATTTTTTTGTTGAAATATGCCTTTAATCTCCACATCCATGAGCGATTATTGACAAAATATTATAAAATATGTTATATTCTCGTCTTTGACAGTTGATAAGAATAAAAAGCTTGATAACCGTTGATATTACTAGGTTTTCAAGCTTTTTTTACTTTTTAAAAAGTGAGTAATGTTTTTATGATTTTGTAGTTTTTAAAATTTTTTTCATCTGTTTGTTATTGACTATCTGATAATCTGTCCTGAAGCCAAAGGCTTCGTGCAGGTCATCGGTAAAATCAGTTCTTGTATAAGTTGGAATGTAGCCTTCACCCTTGATTTCGTAAAAATTCATGTTCCTGAGTCCAGAAATGATTTCGCTGCTTGTATAGCGTTCACCAAGCTTCTTCTCCAGCAATCTATAAATTATTAATGAGATAAAACATGTTGTAAAATGAGCTGTTATTCGGTCATCGCGCTGAAGGTATACAGGCCTTGCCTTGAATTCTGACTTCATGATGCGAAAACTTTCTTCGATTTCCCAGCGCCTTTTATTGACCTTGATTATAGCGGAAGCATCATCCTCAAGATTTGTACAAGTTGCATAGAATCCATCATAAGCAGCTTCTGCTGCTATGAGATCTCGATCAAGAGAGTAAATTTCCTTGTCAGCCACTTCGCCATCCGGGGTACAGTGGGATCTCGCAATGAATCGTTTATAATCGTTAGAATTGCATTTCTTTATTTTTGTAGGTCTTGTGTCTATTGTTCTCTGAGCACGTTCTATCTGAGAATTTCGTACTGACTCCTGATATTCCTTGTATTTCAGAGAATATGTCACTACCAGTTTCTGCTCAAGCCCGTCTTCTTTTATCCATCGTTCTTTATAGAATATCTTATCTTTATCCCTGGTAGTGTCAAGTTCGGTGATGTCATAACTATCTTTGCTTCCAGATAGATGCCATCCATCTGGATTTAGCGCCCATTCCTTCAGGTGTTTCTTTAGTTTTTTGATTGATTGCGTGGTTATAAAAGCACGTCCATCCTTGTCATTGAACTTTCGGTTGGCGCTGGAAGCAAGTCCAGCGTCGGTGCAGACGATAAACTTGGAAAGGTGAAAGTCTGACAGTATCTTCTCTTCCAGCGGCTTCATGGTTATCTGTTCGTTGGCATTTCCCTTGTTGATGCAGAAGGCAAGGGGGATGCCGTCACCATCCATAAAGAGCCCCATCTGCACGATTGGGTTTGGTCTGTGTTCCTTGGATACTCCATACTGTTTGAGACCTTCTTCCTGCTCTATTTCAAAGAAGAAGTTCGTGCAGTCGTAGTAAAGGATGCCTTTATTTCGTTTGGCAACCTTGAGACTGTTGTTGTAGAGCTCGGACTGGATGAAATCCGTCTCCTTTGCAAGGACTTCAAGAGCACGATAAATATGCTGTATCTCGAAGTTTGGCTGTTCGATAAACTTTTTAGAAAGCTTACAGGTGGCAAGCTTTGATGCCGGATAAATAACCCTGCTGTAAACAAGTCTTGAAAGAATAGAGTCCATGTCAAAGGTAAACTTGTACTTCGATGAGATATCTCTACAGATTTTCTTTAGTCCAAGTTCATGATATATCTTCTGAAGGAAGAGATATCCACCATTAAAGGAAACCTGAACGTTTTTGTCAATAATCTTAGTAGGTGAATATTTTACTATAACTTCTCGCTTTGCTTCCTTCTCTTTTCTATTGAGCTCTTCTACATATTTTTTAGCCCATTCTATGGGATCTTCATCATTCAGTTTTTCCTTAAGTGCAGAATAAGTTCCGAGTTTTTCTACAACCTTAGAAGAACGCTTGCCATTCTCAAAAACAGATTTAACAACATACAAGGATGCAGCATTCTTAGATTTAACAATTTGAAGTCTCATAAATAGCACCAGCCTTCATCAATTTCTTATATTATAACACATTGTGAAACATTGTGCATTATAAAATTTTAAAAATTGACAAAAAAATAAGCCTGTACCAAGGCTTTCGAAGGTTTTTTCTTTATTCAACTGTCAAAGACCCGATAAGACTAATAGATATTTATTGGGCAAATTTTACAGTGATCACTTCATGTCTATTAGGGTCTTCAAAGGAGCTTAAACAAGAGCAAAATATTTAATAAAAAAATTGATTTTATATAAGGATTATGCTAATATAAACTATGTTATTATAATTGAAATACACAATTTAATAATTGCTTCAATATATAAAGTTAATAATAAATATGGGGTGTTAGTTAAATGGATATAACATGCGGCTACGGACCGCACATTATGGGTTCGATTCCTATACACCCTACCAAATACCAGGCTTAACCTTAGTGGTTGAGCCATTTTTATATTTTAATAATTAAATTTAATTAAATTTAGTTTTCATTGTAGTTATAGATTTTAGAAATTTTAGAATAGTAAGTTGTATAATAAATATATAATAATAAGGATTAATATAAATAATAGTTATCCACAATATATTGTGGACAATGTTGATAAACTACAATATGTTGTTTTTATCTATAAATAAAGGATATTTTACATAAAACCACATCCTCTTATTATTTAAGAATCCTTAAAATTATATGTATGTTTCTGAAGATTTTTGCTATAGTAGTTATAAAGAAGGTTATTTTTACATTAGATTAGAATTTTTTGTAAGCTATATATTAATATAATTGTTATCTATAATTTGGGGGGTAAAATGAAAATCATTATTATAGGCGCTGGTAAGGTGGGGTATACCTTGGCAGAGAGCTTAAGTAAAGAAAACCATGATATTACTGTTATTGATAAGAGAGCAGATGTTCTGGAAAAGGTAGACAATAATTTAGATGTTATGTGTATCAGAGGAAGTGGTGTAAGTACTACAGTACTCCATGAGGCCATGATAGAAGATACAGATATACTTATCGCTGTTACTGAAAGTGATGAAATTAATTTGGTGTGCTGTCTTACAGGAAGAACTCTAGGAGCAAAAAACACCATAGCTAGAATAAGAGATCCGGAGTATGCTAAGGAGCTCTCCTTATTAAAGGAGCAGATGGGACTTAGTCTTGTTATTAATCCAGAGCAGGCTGCAGCTGATGAAATAGCAAATTCAATAAGCTTTTCCTCTGCAGTTAATGTAGAGCATTTTGCTAAGGGGCTAGTGAGGATGGTTGACCTAAAAGTAACTTCAGATATGAATATGGCAGGTAAAACCATAAAGAAAATAGATAGGGAAACTAATTCCTCAGTACTTATAGGGGTTGTAGTAAGAGGAGATAAGGTGTTTGTACCTAATGGAGACTTTATACTTGAGGAAAATGATGAGATTTATGTTATAGGAAAGTATTCAAAGGTGTTTAAGTTTTGTAAGTTTTATAATAAACAACCGATGAAAATGAAGAAGGTAATGATAACTGGAGGAGGCAGGATAGGATATTATCTATCAAAGCTGCTTTCAGATATGGGGGTTAAGGTAAAGCTTATAGAATTCAATAAAGAGATAGCTGAAGAGCTTTCAGAGCTATTGCCAGAAGTCTTGGTTATTCATGGAGATGGCACCGATGATGAGGTTTTAGAATCAGAGGGTCTTAGTGAGATGGATGCCTTTATTTCTGTAACAGGTATGGATGAGGAGAACCTTATGTCAGCACTTTTAGCTAAGAAAAAGGGTGTTAAGAAGGTAATCACTAAAATCAGCAGATCTAATTATATTCATATTGTTAAGGATTTAGGTTTAGATACTGTAATTGTGCCTAAGACCATAATAGTAAATGAAATCCTTAAGTATATAAAGGGCAAAAACTTAGATAAATTTATGAAGATTATTGATGGACATGCTGAAATTGCTGAGCTTACAGTGAAGACTGATACCTTAGCATCAAAGCCCTTAAGGTCTTTGAATATAAATCCAAATGTAATAATTGCTACTATTGTAAGACGTAATGAGATAGTAGTTCCCCATGGGGATGATTATCTTAAAAAGGGAGATACAATTGTTGTTATATCGATGAATAAGTCTATATCCTCATTAGAGGACTTGTTTATAAATAATGGTGGAGGAATACAAAATGAACTTGTTAATGGTATTAAAAAGCTTGGGAGCATTATTAATATGTGAGTTCCTGGCTCTTACCCCATCCTTATTTGTAGCAATATATTATAAGGGAGAAGATGTAAAAGCCTTTCTTATGACTATGTTTATTGCTTTAGTCCTAGGCTTACTGGCCTTTAGTGTTAAGCCTAAAAGCAAGCATATATTTACAAGGGATGGTTTTGCAATAGTAGCTTTAGGATGGTTATTAATTTCAGTTATAGGTGCACTACCTTTCTATTTAAGTGGTGCTATACCTTCTTTTGTGGACAGCCTCTTTGAGGCTACCTCAGGCTTTACTACTACTGGTGCTACTATTTTGACAGAGGTGGAGGGTCTGCCACGAGGAATACTTTTTTGGAGGAGCTTTACTCACTGGATAGGGGGAATGGGGGTACTTGTTCTTACATTAGCTATATTACCTTCCTTAGGAACTGGTGCAATACAGATTATGAAGGCTGAAAGTCCAGGCCCTAATCCTGGAAAGATAGTACCAAGGTTAAAGACTACTGCAAAAGTACTTTATAGTATATATCTTGTGATTAGTACACTAGAGGTTGTGCTCTTGTTAATAGCTGGAATGCCTTTTTATGATGCCCTGGTGCATACCTTTGGAACCTTAGGTACTGGAGGCTTCTCTAACATGAATTCCAGTGTTGGAGCTTATAATAATGTATACATAGAAGTAATAATAACAATATTCATGTTTGTTTCTGGCGCAAATTTTGCCCTTTATTACTATGCTTTTAAGGGTAAGATAAAGGCTATATTTAAGGATGGGGAATTTAAGTTTTACAGCGGAATAGTTATAGCCTCCATAGTATTCATAGCAATAAATCTCACAGGAAGCATATATTCTAACTTTTTTGAATCCTTAAGGTATTCTTCCTTTCAGGTATCCTCAATTATCACCACTACAGGCTATGCTACAACGGATTTTAATATATGGCCTGATTTTAGTAGATTAATACTATTCCTTTTAATGTTCATTGGAGGCTGTGCTGGCTCTACCGGTGGAGCCATTAAGAACATAAGGATATTAATACTATTTAAGGCTGCAAAAAGAGAAATTCAAAGAATACTCCATCCTAGAGCTGTATATCCTGTGAGGGTATCAGGGAAGGTGGTGGAGGATAAGGTTATATCTGGTGTAACGGTATTTTTTTCTGTTTATATAATTATATTTATTATAGGGACAGTTCTTGTTTCTATTGAAGGAAAGGATATGTTTACTAATTTCTCATCGGTAGCAGCTACCTTGGGTAATATAGGTCCAGGCTTTAATATAGTAGGTCCTATGGGGAACTTCTCTTCCTTTACGGATTTTAGTAAGCTCTTATTTTCCTTCTTAATGCTAGTGGGAAGATTAGAAATTTATCCTATGCTACTGCTGCTACTGCCTAGCTTCTGGAAGAAGGTAAATATATAAGGGTGGAATAGCTACACAAACTTTAAAATATATGAGGTGAATATTGATTGAACACTTTAGATAAAGTAGTTGAAATGGCTAATAGTAAATTAGGTGTTTTGAATAAAGGTTTTGGACGTGCTTTAGTATACTCAATGATGGCAGGCTTTTTTGTGGGAATAGGAGTAGGTGTAATGTCTGTAGCAGGCGGTATAGCACATGCTGGAGGCTCTCCTTATTATAAATTTTTTATGGCAGCAACCTTTTCTGTAGCCCTGGCTCTGGTACTTGCAGCAGGAGCAGATTTGTTTACCGGTAATAATATGGTGTTTTCTATAGCTTATCTTAAAAAAGCTGTTAAAGGCAGAGATGTTTTAAAAATTTGGGGAGTGAGTTATCTTGGAAATCTTTTAGGCTCACTGCTTATTAGTCTGCTATTTATAGGAAGTGGAATTGCCGCAGGGACTACAGGAGAGTTTATGGTGTCCCTTGCTGAGAGTAAGATGAATCTTCCCTTAGAGCAGATGTTTTTTAGAGCAATTCTTTGTAATATATTAGTTTGTCTTGGTGTTTGGTGCTACATAAAGCTTCAGGAAGAGAGTGCAAAGCTCATGATGGTTTTCTTATGTATTTTCACCTTTGTGCTCATGGGCTT
>JAEXSY010000134.1 GCA_023440105.1 Bacillota bacterium | reverse complement strand
ATTTGATTTTGGATGTTCTGGCTTTTCCTCAATTGATATTGCTTTTTTCTTACTGTCAAACTCAACTACTCCAAAAGATCTTGCATCTTTCACAGGATATCCAAAAATTACAGCTCCATCTTTTGTAGAAATTGCTTTCTTCAGTACTTTTGTTAAATCCTGACCATAGAATACGTTGTCCCCTAAGATGAGACAGACACTATCATTACCAATAAAGTCTTCTCCTATAATAAATGCATCTGCTAATCCCCTTGGACTCTCTTGTATCTTGTAGCTAATATTAATACCTAGGTAAGTTCCATTACCTAAAAGCTTTTCATAAACCGGAGTATCTTCTGGAGTAGAAATAATCAAAATTTCTCTTATGCCTGCCAGCATCAATACAGATAATGGATAATAAATCAGTGGTTTATCATATATAGGTAGCAACTGTTTTGAAACAGCTTGTGTCATTGGATAAAGCCTTGTCCCTCTTCCACCTGCAAGAATTATTCCTTTCATAATCATCCCCCTATTAATATTTAATAACTTTACAGATTCTATCTACATCCTCTAAAGCTAAATCTGCATATAATGGTAATGTGAGAACCCGTTCTGATATATATTTAGCTACAGGCGTTTTGTCTACATTATATTTTTCTTTATAGCAATCTAAACTATTAGTGAGAGGATAAAAGTATTTTCTTGCCATGATATTATTGGTTTTTAGTTCTTCAAATACTTCATTCCTAGTCTTTTTATAGCCGTCAAAAACAACTGGTAGGTATGCATAATTACTTTTCACACCATCTTGTACTTTAACCAATTTAATACCTTTTATATCTAACAAATTATCAAAATATCTCTCAACTACATTTTTACGTTTAGTAATTTCATCGTCTACGTGTCTAAGATTACAAATCCCGATCGCTGCCTGGAACTCATTCATCTTTGCATTACCACCAATATATCCAACTGCTTCAGCCCCAGTAATTCCAAAATTCTTTAAGTCATCAAGCACCTTACCAATGGAAGAATCATTATAAGTAACAGTTCCCCCTTCTATGGTGTTAAATACCTTGGTAGCATGAAAGCTAAACATAGATGCATCACCGAAGGATCCTATACCTTGTCCGTCTACTGTTATCCCAAATGTATGAGCTGCATCATATATAACTTTTAAGTTATGCTTTTTAGCTATTCTATTTATCTCTTTAACATCACATACATTACCATAAACATGTACTGGGATAACAGCTGAGGTTTTCTCTGTAATTAAGCTTTCAATCTTATTAACATCAATAGTGTAATTACTAGGATTAATATCACAAAATACAGGTTTTAGACCATTTCGTACTATTGCATGAGTTGTCGATGCAAATGTAAATGGAGTTGTTATAACTTCTCCTGTCAAACCTAAAGCTGCTATTATACATTCTAGAGCTAAATGTCCATTTGTAAATAAAGTCACATTAGGTACATTTAAATAATTTAATAACTGACATTCTAATTTCTTATGTTTTGCCCCCATATTCGTAAGCCAATGAGTATCCCATAAATCTTTTATTTCGTCTATATACTCCTCTAATTTAGGCATTGAGGACTTAGTTACCAATATTTGTTTATCCATATTATTTTTCTCACATATCATATTAATTTATTAATACGCCTTTCTTCACTCATGGGAGCTTTATCCTCCCAGTTTTCATAGCAATCTATAAAACCATACTCATTGGGCTTAGTTAACATATCAGGATTAGAAAATCGCTCTAGTGTGATACCAGGCGCACTCATTATCTTTTTCACCATCGCATCGTATAAGGCCTTCGGATCTGATAAACATTTATATAATTCTTTTAAAGACATGTTTCCGTTGTAATTTGAAGAAAGTTTAGCAATTTCATACAAAACATATTTTGCTTCACTAATAAGATAGTTTTTCCTTTGCTGTATAACAGTGTTATTAATTATTTTTTTTATATCTTGTTCGTTTTCTTTAAAGACTCTAACTGCTCTCCTCACTATCTTAGAGCTTTCAATAACATCCTGTGAAGTAGCTGCATGATCGGCTTCACAATAGCTGACTAAGTGTATAACATCAGGATTAAAAATCATTTGTAAAAGTGTTGTTCTAGCAAGCTGATACTTTGCTATATCCATATCAGTACTGAAATGTTCTATCCCTGCTCGCGTTTCCATGTACACATTAGAATTGCTGCCAATTGGTCTAAGCATTTCAATTATTTCTTTAGCTGCAGACATCTTTGCTATATCTCCATAGTCACCTGTTTCTGCTGGTTTATTGAATTGATGCTGAAAAATCATGTCTTTTACACCCGCCTCATACATAACTGAGGCTATTAATGCGTAGTCAACTACAAACAAAGTATCATGCACAAACCTTGAAGACCATTGATTGGGGTCATTCATTTCTACAGGTATATTTTTTTGCGCTAAATATTTTACAGTATCTATATGTTCCTTAATTGCTTCCTCTAAAGGGAGTGGGCCTCTTCCATCCAACTCACTGAACCAAAACAAAGGAACCGCTTGATGTGCTCCTATAAGCATTCCTGTATCTAAGCAGCTGTCAACAAATGATTTCAGGTTATATACATGAGCATAAGGCTTTATAGAGGGAAAATTACCTCTTCTTGTTGCTAAATATAGCATTCTTAAATCTTCTTTATTTTTATAAGGGACTCCACCATCATTTTTATGCTCTTTAAATGCCTTATCATCGCCAAAATACCTTTGAGACAAATCGGATGATCCCAAGGAAATTTCATCAATAGCCCCTTCATTTGCTATATCCTCTATACCTTTAATTGTAGGTATAATTGTTTCATCTGGCACTCCAAAGTGTGTTCTAATTAACGGAAGTGAAGATTCCTTCATTCTCTGCGGGAAATATTTCAATGCTAAATCACTTGGTTTTTCTAAAGGTTTTTCCAGTAAATACTCATCGTTTTTTACCACAGTTTTCGCTAGTTCATCCAATACCTGGACACTAATTGGTTTGGATTCTCTTATGACAGTTTCTAGCATTGACTTCTGTAGATCTTGTGATTCTATTCCGAAAAAGCTAATTGTATCCATTGTTTTTTTTGTAATATCTTTATCTGATCCAATCAGGAACATATTATATTTACGATCTAAACCTATAGAACTTATAGCCCTGAGTGTTGGGTATAATCCTGAAAAGCATAATTTTCTTTTTTTATCATTAAATAAACCATATTGATCTAGCTTATAAAGTAATTTTTCCAACTCAATAATTGCCTTATCTGTGCTAAGTCTATAACTTAAACCAACATATTTAGGATTTTCACTTAAAATTATTTGTATTTTTATCTCATCGTCCATTGCAGGCGGTAATATTTTATAGTTAATTCCTGCAAGTCTTGCTATTTTTCCAGCTTTATGAATGCCCACAGTATGTGGGTCTTGTCCCAATGTAAGCCCAATAAATAAATTTTGCATTCTTTCACATCCTATTCTTTAATCAATTACTTGAAAAAATTTCCCTGTCAAGTAACTGATTATGTATTCCGTTGAAAACTCTTTTAAATCTCTCCAGTGTTTACTGTTTTTATTACCATATTTTTTAACATAAATATCAAGTAAACTATCTATTGATGAAGCATCAATAGTTAATCTCTCTGCGATTGCCTTTAATGGTACCAATCCAGTAGGAACGTCTTCTTCAATATATCTAATTTGAGGCACTGATCTCTTTTGATAAGTTGGAGTACGTGCTATAGCCAAATGAAGATTTTCTCCCTCTATCCTCGAAACCCCATATGTATAATCTAACCAATGTTGTGCTGATGTAATTGAATTATTTATTTCACTAAGATACTCATGGCGTATACGCCTCAGCTTTTCCACATCATGGTCTATATCTAGTTCCTTCTCTTTTAAATGATCCATAATTAATTTCCATCTATCTTCATTAGGTGTTTCTTTTAGTCCAAAGACATTCATCCCTAGTTTAGAAGCGATTTTTAACCTAACCTGATCAACAGATTCTAGATGTAACCCAACCTGCTCTTTTAAGGCAATTCCTTCCACGTAAAATGAGTATTCCCTATGTTCTTTATTAGCCTTTATTATATCATCTAGGTTTAATAAATATGTTCCTGGATGAAAAATCGCTCCAATATTACCAATAGATGTTGTAGCCGGAACATGATTGAATAGCGCCTGTGGAAAAAGCTCTTTTAATTTATTGATTTGAGTTGACTTAAAGCTACCTTCTAGTGAAACTAGCCAACTTCTTTTTCTTCGCTTAATATATACACTACCACTATTAAGTGATTTACATGAATAGGGGCAAGTTGAGAAACTAATAAATGGATAACCTTCCCCTAAAATTCTCCACAAATAAGGTACTGCAAAAGTTCTTGATGGTGAAAGAATAATTGGAATTTGCTTTTCAATGATTCCAGCTTCCTTCAACTTAATGATTGTTTCTGTTAAATATTGAGAGGGATGTGCAATAATTATGAAGTCAGCATCCTCTATCAATTTACTAATATCATGACCCACATCACTTTCTCCTAGATTAACCATATGAGGAGTCTCCATATTAAGGTTGTCTGGACGTTCCAAAAAGATTCCACCTTGCTTTTTAATTGTTTCTACAAAAGATTTACCGTGTATAGAATCTCTAGCATACCCATATACACTATGTCCATGTTCTATAAAATCTACAAAGTACGAACGTCCTGATTGCGAACTAACTGTGTGTATACCAATTTTCATTATTGCACCTCTATATTTTTTCTCCATGAAAAATGTCTTTCCGCATTATAGGTTTCCCACAAATGTCATAAACTTCTAAAGTATTAACCGCCCTATCTATTTTTTTAAACAGTTCTATTTTGCTATCACTTGTCACTATAAAAGACCCCACTCTGCTTCTACTAGCTAAATCACCGTCTACATTCATTCCTTTTGTCTTGAAAAACACAAAATCACTAATGATTCCCTCCTGAAGCAGATGTTGATAATTATCTATATATCCAAATACCCCAGGGTATGTATAAATATGATTCTTTGATGTATAACCCTTAGGCTTAGTAAACTCAACGTTCACCTTTTTACCTAAGAATGAATCTATAGACGCGTTGAGAATGTCAAAACTAGTTATGGCTTTTATTACTTTATGTTTTGTGCCACCAATTCTTGGAGAAAATTCTATAACATTTACCTCATCACCATTAACAATTGTCTGGATTAATAAAGGTGTGTTTTCAAGCTCAAAATTTTTAGCAATACTATTTGCAATATCTTGTATTTTTAATTTAGCTTTATCGGATATTTCAGCAGGTATAACCGATTGAAATATTAATAGCGTTGAAGTGTCCACCTGCTTCTTTAATAACTGACTCATCATTATTACTTTTGAAACCCCATTTTCAACAAAGCAATCTATCGAGACTTCTGTTCCATTTTTAAATTCTTCAATAATAGCTGTTGAAGATCTACTGATTTTTAGAGCCTCCCTCACATAATGTTTTAATTCATCAACATTATGAGCTTTCTTAACTCCAAAGGATCCATTACTATCCGCCGGTTTTACCATAATAGGATAACTTATACTAATAGCATCAATATTAGTTGATTCATCTATAAAATTATATTTTGATGTAGGAATTCCACATTCTATCATTCTTTTTTTCATATAGCCTTTATTTGTTACATTAAGTGCAGTTTCATAACTAAAAGGAGTTGAGAGTCCTATTTTTTCAGAGACATGACAAGCAGTTAAAAGAGCTTGATCTATACATGAGCTTATTACTAAGTCTACTTTATATTCAACTGCTAACTCTAGAACTTTATCTTCTTTAAGAGTGCTTTCTTTAATATGCATATCCGCCAATTTTTTAGCTGGTGGATCGTCATAATAATCTACTAAAATTGTAAAGTATCCTCTTTTTTTCAAGTTTTTAATTAGTTCTATATGGTCATCTGTGCCACCTAAGACAATTGCTTTTAACTCTCTATTCATAGATTTCCTCCAATTAAATAATTGTATTACTATATCTCCCTCTAAATAAACTCTTTTATTGTTGACACTAAATAACTATAACTTTCAATTTTAGTTAATTTAGCCAAACCAATATAAACAACAATACCTATACACACTTGCAACGTAAGTGTCAGCAAAGGTGAGAGACCTAAGAAGTTTAATATATAAACTATACCTCCCATAACAATAGAAATAAACAATGATGGCATTATATCAATCCATTGCTCTATGTAACTATAATCTAATAATTGCTTATTAGGGTAAGCGTTTATAAAGGTAGCTATAATACCGCTGATAATTTGCCCAATTGCTATAGCATAAACCCCTAAAGGCAAGGTAATTCCTAAAATTATTATGCCAATAATCTTTTTAAAAATTTCTAACTTTAGATAGATATCACTTCTTCCCATTGCATTAATTGCTTGTAAATTTGCTGTATGAATTGGAGTTAATGCATATGAAATGCAGAATATCTGCAAGAAAGGTACAGACTCTAACCATTTATCCGTTAAAACTATCTTTACTAATGGCTCAGCAACCATTGCCATTCCAATCATCATAGGAAATATGATAAATGAACTCGATACAATTGCACGTCTCATTAGTCCCTTCACCTTTTCTCTATTATCTTGATTTGCAGATAATGCTGATAACATTACAGATTGAATAGATCCATCCATATTTGTGACTAATACTTTAGGAAATAATTGTCCCCTATTATAATATCCTAACGTAGATGAGGTATAGATTCTTCCGATAATAAGTGTTCTTATTTCCATATATAATTGATTTAACAACGAAGATACAAGTATCTTCCATCCAAAGGAAAATAAACTTCTTATTTTTTTAAATGAAAACATTAAGGCTGGTCTCCATTTGATGGTAAACCACATAATTACAGTAATTATTATTTGGTTAACTAACTGCTGTGCTACAAGTGCCCATATTCCTCCACCATAATAAGCTACAATTATACCAATAAATCCTGATATTAATCCAGCACCGAGGCTACTATAGAATAACTTTTTGAACATCATATTTCTTGCGACCAATGCATTTTGAATTGAATTAAAAGCTCCAAAAAAAACTGTCAATGCTAAAACTCTTAGCACAGGAACTAAAATTGCATCTCTATAAAACCTAGATATTATTGGTGCTGATATGAAAATAATTAAATATAATAAAGAACTAAGCATTAAACTTATAAACAGTACAGAAGAAAAATCTTCTTTATCTACTTCTTTCTTTTGAATTAACGCAGTATTAAAACTACTTTGGACAAAAACTTGAGCTAGGGAAATAAATACCATAACAATCGCAATTGTTCCAAAATCTGTAGGCAGTAATAATCTTGCTAAAACAATTTGAATAACTAATTGTATTCCTTGGGTTCCAGATCTTTCCATAAACTTCCAAAATAGTGATGATATAATCGTTTTTTTGGAATGATAGTGCTCCATAAAATCCACCTTCTTTGTTATAATACTACCTTTAAATATTTCCTAGTACAGTTCTGATATCACTTATTTATATTTATAATCTAGCATTTGTAAGTAAAGATCAGGAACTACTATACGAACTATGACTAAAAGCTTTTGCCTAGAAGACAAATACGAAAAATATTTTAAATTATCCTTTTTAATTAATTCCCTAAACTTTCTTTCATTAATAAGATTATAAAATCTAGTTGAATTAATAGCTTTCTCTATAGCTTTAGAGTATATATTATTTGTATACAAATTAAACTCTTTTAACATATCAATCAATCTATTATTTAGAGCGATTTTAGAGTTCATTGACCTATTGCGACTGGACCATGACATTCCTTGCTTCACAACCTTTCTATAGACCGACATAGTTT
>JAEXSY010000336.1 GCA_023440105.1 Bacillota bacterium | reverse complement strand
ACCTCCTCCATTGCCTGGGGATTTTTTTCAATACTTATGGTCAGAATGTTACATCTTCCTATAGATAGACTAGTAACAGCCATTCCAGAAGAGCTGTCGCAAATCCTGGCTTATATACTTACAGCGGGAATAGCAATAGATGCAGCAACCTCCTTCCGTGAGGCTATGGATCTAAAAGATATGTTAAAGCATATGGCTGAGCATAACGGAGAGCTGAAAAGGATGAGGAAGAGGCTGGATGTGGTTATCGCAGTTATTGATAGTGACAGAAGAGAACTTATAAGAAGGATTGAAGGAGAAATAGATGAACTGGAGGCCAAGCTTCAAGAAAGAAGAGATAATTTTGACCTGGAAGATTTAAAACCAGAATGGATCAGTGATAAAGCCTGGACAGATATGTCTGAGGGGATAAAGAGCTGTACTGCTCAGATAATAAAAATGAAGGAGAACCTCGATGAGAAAAAGCTACCAGGCTATAAAGAGATATTAGCTGAGCTGGAGGACTTCAAGGAAAGGATATCCCTAGAAAAAAGATATTCTGACCAGGAGGGAAAAATGAAATCAAAGAGGTTTAAAAGACTGCTTAGGGGTAACCCCAGTGCTGTGTCAGATAAATATAAAGAATTTCTTGAGGAGCTTAAAAATAAAGAATCTTAAAGTGCAACTTATGGTGACATTTCAAGCTGAATTTTTTTCATTAAAATAAATAAAACCAGTTCTAAATGCTAAAGTGATAAACTTTAACAGAATATATATAATTTTTTAACAATTGTATTGTAATTTATTGAATTTTATGATAATTTATATTAATATTAAGGTTTTTATAATAAAAACCGCTGGGAGTAAATAAATTAGCAATGGGGGGATATTATGAAAAAATTATTTACTTTACTTATGTCATCAATACTGGTTTTATCCTTAACAGGGATTTTAACTGCTTGTGGCAGTGGTGGTTCTGATGAAAATGTAATTAAGATAGGTGTGTATGAACCTGCTTCTGGAGACAATGGTGCTGGAGGAAAGCAGGAGACTCTAGGTATTGAATATGCTAACTCCAAGGTTAATAAGGTAGAAATTGATGGTAAGGAATATACTATCGAGCTAGTAGAAGTAGACAATCAGTCTTCTACAGATAAGGCTGTTTCTGCTGCTTCAACTCTTGTATCTGAAGGGGTTTCTGTAGTTCTTGGTTCCTATGGATCTGGTGTTTCCATAGCTGCAGCAGATACCTTTGCAGATGCAGGTATACCAGCTATAGGTCTATCCTGCACTAACCCTGCAGTTACAGAAGGAAATGACTATTATTATCGTATCTGCTATATCGATCCTTTCCAGGGTACTGTTATGGCAAACTATGCTTTTGATACTGGAGCAAGGACTGCTTATGTACTTGCACAGCTGGGTGATGATTATTCTGTTGGACTAGCTACCTATTTTAAAGAAGCCTTTGAAAAGTTAGGTGGAAAGGTTGTTGATGAAACCTTCCCAGAAGGCACCTCTGATTATTCAGCATATATAACCAGTGCTACTAATGCCAAGGCTGATGTATTCTTCGCTCCAACTTCTACAACCTCAGCTTCACTTATTATTTCTCAAGCTGCTTCAGCAAAGGTTGACTATTCTTTAATGGCTGGAGATACCTGGGAAAATTCCGTTATCCTGGATGCTGCTAAGGGAACAAACTTAAATATAGCACTGTCCACCTTCTTTGATGAGAATGATGACAATGCTACTGCAGCAGAATTTGTCAAAGGCTTTAAGGAATTTCTTAATAATGATAGCGAAAAACTTACAGATAACGGTGGAAACGACACTGTAGCTGCTGTTTCAGCTCTAGGCTATGATGGATATATGGTAGCTTTAGAAGCAATAAAGGCTGCTAATAGCACTGATTCAGAAGCCATAGCTGAGGCTTTAGCTGATGTGACTTATGATGGAGTGACTGGTTCAATTAAGTTCGATGAAATAGGCGATGCTGAGAAGGATATGGCTTATATAAAGACTGTTGATGTTAAGACAGGCACCTTCAAGTTTGAAAAAACTCAAACTATAGCAGATGTACAGTAGTAAATTAGAAATATAGACAATTTGCGCGGAGTGGTTTATATTCTCCGCGTTTTTCTTTAAAAAAGGAGGGTCAATGGATGGAGTCATTATCTAGTATTATTCCATATATACTTTCAGGTATTTCCGTTGGTGGACAATATGCCTTGATAGCAATAGGCTATACCATGGTCTATGGCATACTTAGGCTTATCAATTTTGCTCATGCTGACATATTTATGGTGGCTGGGTTTATAATGGTTTATTCTTCAACAGTTTTACCTTTATATGTATCTATTATTCTTGTTCTTATATTAACAGTTTCCCTTGGCTTTGCCGTAGAGAGATTTGCCTATAAGCCTCTAAGATCAGCTCCTAGGATGTCAATTATGATTTCTGCCATAGGTGTTTCATATCTTCTACAGAACCTTGCCTGGTATGTAACGGGAGGCCTTGCAAAGGTTTATCCAGTGATTCCATGGATAAGTGATTCTGTTACTGTATTTGGAAGAGCTGTTAGTAGAGTTACTATCATAACTCCCTTTCTTACCATAGCTCTAGTAATAGCCCTAGTTCTCTTACTAAAGTACACTAAAATAGGTATTGCTATGCGTGCTGTATCAAAGGATTTTGAAACCTCACAGCTCATGGGAATAAAGATTAATACGGTAATAAGTATAACCTTTGTTATTGGATCCTTTCTGGCTGCAGTAGGCTCATTATTATACTTTTCCAG
>JAEXSY010000122.1 GCA_023440105.1 Bacillota bacterium | reverse complement strand
GAACTATTAAGGTGAAGGATAATATTGTTTTTGATTTTTCCGGAAGCTTTAATGGGGTATATAAGGACGTTACCTATGACAAGGCGTCAGGAATTGACATAACAAGGGTTGAAGAAGCTTTGATACCTCAAAAGGTAAATAGCGACTATGATAGATATACTCTTGTGGAGGAGGCTGAAAATGGAGATAAGAGGGTATATACCTTATCTAATGAGGATAAGAATGTAAGGGTTAAAATTTTCTCTCCCTCCGAGGATACTATAAAAGGCTTCAGGATCAGCTATAATTTATATGGCGCCATAGCAAAATATAACGATACTGCAGAATTCTTCTGGAAGTTTATAGGAAATGAAAATGAGACTGATATAAATAGGCTTGAGATATATATAACCTTTCCAGAGGGTATAACTCCTGAGGCTATGAAGGTATATGGCCATGGACCTTTAAATGGAACTGTAAAAATATTAAATGATAATACTGCTTTATTTGTTGTGCCAGAGCTGGAAAGTGGTAATTATGTAGAGGTAAGAGCTTTATTTCCGGGAGAGCTTCTTCCAGGTCTAGAGATAACCTCCCCCGAGAATAAGCTTCAGTCAATATTGGACGAGGAAAAAGGCTATGCTGAGGAGCAGGATAAGAAGCTGCAGAGAAAAGAGACTATTGGGAAGATGATGGAGACAGCTCCTGTAGTGATGACATCGCTTTTAGCCTTATTAGGTGGTATGTCAATATTTATGCTAAAAAGGAAGGATTATAATCCTTACGAAAAGGAAGCCTATAATATTGATGCTTATGATCCTATACTTTTAAGCTATTATTCAAAGCCTTATGAGTATGCTAATAATACCAATGGATTTATAGCACAGCTCTTAAATCTTGTAAGAAAGAAAGTTCTTTCTATGGAATATTTAGAAGAGAAAGAGGAGTATTTGATCAAATTTCTTCCTTATGAAGGTGAGCTCATGCTCCATGAAAGAAGGCTTGTAGATTTTCTTAGGGAGGTAGCAGGAGTTAAAGAGGAGCTGTATCTATCAACTTTAAAGGAGCACCTCTCTAAAAATCCAGAAAGCTATACCATATTATCTCAGCTTCAAATGGATATAAACCAGGAAATAAAGAAGCTAGGTTATACAGATAATAGCAGAGTTTGGAAAAAAGCTTTGACTATTATGGCTGCTGCCATTATGCTTGGGTTATCTATAGTGATAATTGCTAATGAAATATGGCTTGGCATTATTTCTCTGGTGGGAGCCATAGGGGTATTAATCTTGGGACTATTTATATCAGTTAAAAGTCCTGAGGGAGAAAAGGCTCATGAGATTTATGAAAGGGTTAAGAAGGATGTGATAAACTATAAAAGCTTAGAAGTATCAGAGCTTTTAAAGAATCCTGAAGACCTTGAAAAACTTATGATTTATGGAGCTTTGTTCAATTACAACGAGGAGCTCACGGAAAAGATAACTGGTGAGATGGAAGAGGATTATGATACCTCTATATTCTCTAATTATCTCCTTTGGAATATATATTTTACAGGTCACTTTTATGGAATAAATGTACAGAATGATATAAGTGATAATATCCCAAATCCCCCAGAAAGCAGTTCCGGTAGCGGAAGTGGAGGTGGTTTCACTTCTGGAGGAGGAGGCTTTTCCAGTGGTGGAGGCGGTGGAGCCGGAGGTTTTTAAGCTATAATTTAAAATGAAATTATGGAAGCCGAAAAGACTATTTATGCTTTTCTTGCTTCCATTATTTTTTTGTTTTTTATTATGTTTATAAAATGTTTAAAAAATAAGCTGGCGGTAAATATTAAAAATTGTTATTATTTATCTGATAATAAAATTGAAATGGAGGATAAAGATGGCCAGAAAAAGTACAAGAAACAGTAAGCTGCTCTTTAATGCAAAGGATATAACATCTCCAAAGGTTTATGCTTTTTTAGTGAAGCTAGTTAATGATGATAGAGAGGACTTAGCAGAAAAGACCTTGAGAATAGACTATCTTCTTAATTATGCCCAGAGCTGTCTTAAGCAGAACGACAAGATCGAAGCTCGCAGTGCATTAGATAACGCACTTATAAGAATGAATGAGCTTGGCTCAGAGGGGTATGATCCTGAACATTTAAAATATATATATGATGGAATCGTAAAGAAACTTTAATTAATAACATTTTTTGATATTTGTATATCCTTTATTAATAATATTAGTGAAATATTAAGTGTGTTAAAGAATATAGAGAATATTCTAAAAAGTTTGCTGTATGTTAATTAAATTAAGCCTTTGTTAATTTGACTTTATAGAGAGTAAGTGGTATTTTATATACAAGAAAAGAAGCTTCTTTTACTAAAAAAAATAAGTGCAGCTATTGCTTTCGGAAGATAAAACTTGAAGCATAGTTCACTGGAAAGAGGTGAGACCACCTAACTGATTAAAGAAGTAGAAGTCTTTAATTTAGTTTCCCTACGGAGGATTGGTAGTAACCTTTTGTTGGAAGTACCCTATATTGATCCATCATCCTGTGGTTCTAATCTTGAAGTAATTTGAGGGGGCTGCCATAGCAGCAGGCTATAAGCCAATTATAAAATTACTAATAAGTGAAGGATTAGAGGTATAGGGAATATAAAAGATTATAGTGTGGGAAACTTGAAAAATATCGTTTTAAGGAGAAAGGCCTTTGGAAGAACAATTTAATAAAGACAAGAGTCGATAAAAATCTGGGATTTGTAAGATTTGTATCGGCTCTTGTTTTTTGTGCTGTCTATTATGTTATTTTTCTGTTAGGGAGCCTGCTACAGATTTGTAGAGGTCCTCATATTCTTGGTACATGCTTTTAAGTGTCCAGGAGATTATTTGATGGAAGTAATCTTCTGATTTTACTACTGTAATGAGATAGGTTATCTTTATATTTTCGACCTCTCCTGATAGATGGAACTGGATTGCGTCATTACCATCTATTGTAATATTACCAATGTCTGAAACCTCTGCGTTTGTAATGCTTTGTTGCATAGGTGGGATTATCGCATCGTAATACTCTTGAAGACCAAAGGAATCGGAAAAGTCACTAGCTAGCTCTGATATGGTTATAGTGTATTGCTCCTTTTCTAAATTACCAATCTGAAGATTTGCCGATGAATTTAGGTTGTCTATCTTCTCCCAATGCTCAGGGGCTGTTAGCTCAATTACATTATCGACACTGGCAAAGGCCTTTCCGTCTTCTATTGGTTCCACAGCCACTGGATTATTTCCTTTATTGTTTCCTTTGTTCCCTGAGCCTGGTGATGAGTTATTTCCACAACCTGCTAAGAATATAACCGCTAATATGGCAGAAAAAATACTTACTATTGAAAATGAACTTTTTCCCCTCATGATGCCCTCCGTAAATTAAGATTTTATATAATTTTACCATATTAAGATTATTAAATTGTGTGCAATTATTAAATAAAATAAGAACTTCCTGTTATAACTAATTCTTATAGAACAATTTAAATAGTTTTCTTATAGCTTATTAATGTTCGCCTATTATCTAATATAGTATAGTAAATTATTACTAAAAATTCTTTATTTTTTTGTTATATTTGAAAAATGATAATAATACGAATTATTTTGGTTGATTTTACAATAATATACGTATATAATTAATTTTGGAATTACTAAACTATTTTATGTTAAGGATGGGATGTTATGGATAGATTTTTTAAGCTCAAGGAAAATGGAACCGATGTAAAAACTGAGGTTTTAGCTGGAACCACCACTTTTTTAACTATGGCATATATTATATTTGTTAATCCTTCTATGCTTGCGCAGACGGGGATGAATGAAGGAGCCGTTTTTGTAGCTACTATATTAGCAGCAGTTATTGGAACTTTTATAATGGCTTTTGTAGCTAATGTACCCTTTGCTCAGGCTCCAGGAATGGGACTTAATGCTTTCTTTACCTTTACGGTGGTTTTTGGAATGGGCTTCCCTTGGCAACAAGCTTTAGGGATGGTGTTTATCTGTGGTATTGTAAATATTCTTATCACTGTTACCAATATAAGAAAGATGATTATAAAGGCTATACCAGAGTCTCTTCAATATGCCATCAGTGGTGGTATAGGATTATTTATTGCTTATGTT
>JAEXSY010000088.1 GCA_023440105.1 Bacillota bacterium | reverse complement strand
CTACAAGCCCTAAGATTGATATCCCCAAAACAGATATAGTTGATTTTTTTACTGCCTCTTTTACTCTAGAAAGCTGCTCAGCCCCTAAGTTTTGTCCTACTATAGAGGTTAGAGCTGAACCTATCCCCAAAGCAGGCTGCATTATTAAACTGGTAATTCTGTTAACCATACCGAAGGCAGCTAGAGTAGCGGTTCCATAGGAAGCAACAAAGCTGTTTAATATCATAAATCCCAGAGCCGAGCCAGATTGTCCCAAAGAAGAGGGTATAGCTATAGAAATTATCTTATTAATAATATCCTTATTAAATCTAAAGCCCTTAAAGCTTATCTTAACTTCGCCATGTCTTTTATAAAGCATATAAAGCCCAGCAAATGCTAATATAGCCTTGCTAATAAGAGTTGCCCAGGCTGCTCCAGCTACACCCATTTTGAAGCTAAATATGAAAATAGGATCTAAAATACAATTTAGAATTGCACTTATTCCACTGAGCACTGTAGGAGTCAAAGTATTACCTTGGGCCTGCATTATAGAATTATAATTAAAGAATAAAAACATAAAGGGCATATCTAGAAAGGTTATTCTTAAATATATGTTACTATAAAGAGCTAGCTCTCCCTTTCCTCCCATAGCTGCGATAATAAAAGGAGATGAAATATATCCAATTAATGCAAAGAATATTGCAGCAAAAAAAGAAACAGCAATCATCTGCACGGCATATTCACCTGCCTCCTTCTTCTTATCCGCTCCAATTAGCTGTGATATTATTGCAGTACCTGCTATAGATAGCCCCATTCCAAGAGAAACGAATAAGAAATTCACAGGCCAAACAAAGGATGTCGCTGCAAACTCTGTAGGACCTATTCGGCTTACCCATATACCATCAACTAGATTATAGGCGGTTTGTATAAAATTATTAACCATAATTGGGAGTGCTAAAACAAAAATCACCTTATATATATTGCCTTTTAATATCAGAGATCTTCTTACATATGTATCCATCGCTTATATTTCCTTTCTAATGTAGCTACCCATAAAATTATACATTAATTCAATAATTATCTAAAGACAATTACCAAATTATTTGAATATATGAATAATTTATAAACAATAGTAATTTTTAAATATTTGATATTGACTAATAATCATTATTATTTATAATATTATTTAGGGTGCTAAATATTAGCATACGAATCATTATGTAAAGGAGGTCTCTATGAAAAATGATTCTGGTTTAAAGATATCATCTCTTCTAAAGGACATAAATTACCAGCTTAATAACAGACTAAGAGCAGCCTTTAAGCACTCTGATTTTACAGTACCACAAATAACCGCTCTACAGATTCTATATGCTAACGAAAAAATGACCCTATCGGCTTTAAGTCATGAGATGAGACTAGCAAATAGTACTGTATCCGGCATAGTGGACCGTTTAGAGAAGCTTGAACTAGTAGAGAGAATACGAAGTAGAGAAGATAAGCGTCAAGTATATCTTGCTTTATCTTCTAAAAATGAATATTTAAAAGAACACATTCATAATGCGGTTAATGATTATTTAAGTACATTGACATCTAAGGCTTCTCAGGAAGAGATAGATGCAATATTAAAAGGTCTTAATATCCTTAATGATTTATTGAGCCGCTAATATAAATAAAAAAATTAATATTAATAAGGAGTAGAGAGTATGGAAAATATTATTGAAATAAATTCTTTAAAAAAATCTTATGGAAGCTTCGATGCTGTTAAGGACGTTTCCTTTCAAGTTAAGAAAGGTGAGATATTCGGTTTCTTAGGACCAAATGGAGCTGGAAAGAGCACTACAATAAACATGCTATGCACTATGATCAAGCCGACCTCAGGGAATGCTCTCATTAACGGTCATGACATTTCCTCTGAACAAGACCAGGTAAGAAAGAGCATAGGCATTATTTTTCAAGAAAATACTCTAGATGAAAAGCTAACTGCCTATGAAAACCTCATGCTCCACTGCCAGCTATACAAGGTTGATAAAAATGTGAGAGAAGAGAGAATTAATGAGGTATTAACCATGGTTGAGCTCTCAGATAAGAAAAATAGCTTAGTTAAAACCTTCTCTGGTGGTATGAAAAGAAGATTAGAAATTGCAAGAGGACTGCTTCATTATCCTAAGGTGATTTTTCTAGACGAGCCTACTGTTGGACTAGACCCTCAAACCAGAGATCATATATGGGATTATATAAACAAATTAAAGGAAAAAGAAGGAATAACAGTATTTCTTACAACACATTATATGGACGAAGCTGAGAACTGCGATAGAATAGCTGTTATTGATGATGGGAGAATAATTGCCCTAGATACTCCAGAAGTCTTAAAGAGCTCCTTAGGAGGAGATATCATGGAGCTTACCACCAGCAATACTGATAAGGCTGTACAGTTAATTAAAGATAGATTTAACAAAACTGCTAAAGTTAAGGAAAATACTATATCCTTTAATGTTGAAAATGGAAATGAATTCTTAGTAGACTTTGTAAAAACCTTCGATCTCCCCTTATACAGTGTTAATCTTAGACGTCCAACACTAAATGATGTATTTTTAAGCTTAACAGGACGAGAAATTCGAGAAGACTTAGCCTCAAAAAAGCAACAGAATAAGGTAAATAAAGGTAGTGTAAAGTGAGTTATGAAAACTCAGAGTCTAAAAATAGACTCAATTAGAACCTTTAAAACTGTAGATAGTAAGGCCTGTAGAGCAGATGTGCCGCCCTTTACGGCACACAAAACAATGCTCT
>JAEXSY010000087.1 GCA_023440105.1 Bacillota bacterium | reverse complement strand
ATATCTATCAAAATAAATATCTATATACTCCTTAGCTTCTTTTTTAGTAATCTTTAGATCTTTTGCTAAGCTAAAATCACTTATTCCATAAACTATACCAAAATTAACTGCTTTGGCACGGCCTCTCATCAGCTTTGTAACCTCTTCTAAAGGTACTCTAAACACCTCAGAAGCGGTTTTAGTATGAATATCAATATTCTCCTTGAAAGCAGAAATCATATTTTCATCCTTTGCTATATGAGCTAGTACTCTAAGCTCAATTTGGGAATAATCTGCTGAAAGGATCACTGAATCAGGAGTAAAAGGAACAAAGATTTTTCTTATCTCCCTTCCCATTTCATACTTTATGGGTATGTTCTGAAGATTAGGCTCGGTACTGGATAGCCTACCTGTGGTAGTTACCGTCTGGTTAAAGCTTGAATGAATACAGCCATCCTCATCGATAACATTCCTTAGGCCTTCAATATAAGTAGAATTAAGCTTTGTAAGCTGCCTGTAATAAGTTATCTTATCTATGATAGGATGTTTATCCTGAAGCTGTTCTAAAACCTCAGCGTTAGTAGAATATCCTGTCTTAGTCTTTTTAATAACAGGTAAATCCAACTTCTCAAATAATATCTTTCCAAGCTGCTTAGGTGAATTAATATTAAACTCCTCTCCCGCCATATTAAAGATTTCTTTTTGAGTGGTTTCTATTTCTTCTTTAAATTTGACCCCAAGGGTATTTAATACCTCCCTATCAACCTTAAAGCCTAAAACCTCCATAGAGGAAAGAACTTTTGTTAAAGGAAGCTCCATATCATAGAAGAGTTCATCCATTTCCTCTTCATGAAGCTTTCTCTTTAAAATTTCATGCAGCTTTGCCATATAGCCATTGGCAGCTACTGCGCCTTGAGCTCCAAGAGACATGGGATCCTCCCCTAAATATTCATTTATTAAGGTTACTAAAGGATAATCTCCCTTTGAGGCATCGATAAGATAAGCAGCAACCATTATATCAAAGATAACTCCTTGAAGATTGATTTCATATTTAGATAAAGCTGTATAAGCATTTTTACTGTCATAACACACCTTTTTGAAAGCTTCATTTTCTAAAAAGCTCTTTAGGATTTTAAAGAAATTTTCGTCCTTATCTAAGATATCTATGTCCAATGTATACACCTTGTCATCAGCTGCTATATAAATCTCCTTGATAGCAGTCTTCGTATAAAAATCTTTATGGATAATATCAAAACTCCAGTAACTGATCTCATCTTCCTTTATACTATCCAATAAATTTTTTAGATCCTTTGCTGAATTTATAGAAGTGATTACTATGTTACTTGAAGTCTCTAAAGTCCCTTCTGCTTCTTTTATTTCTTCATGAGGTATTTTATCAATTAAGGACTTAAACTGAAGCTTAAAAAAGAGCTTTCTTAATGCCTCTTGATTAGAGGTTTCCTTAGATTTAATATCATCTATATCAATGTCTATGGGTACTTCAGTAATGATTGTTGCAAGCTTCTTACTAAAGATAGCTTGTTCCCTGTAGTTCATCAAATTTTCTTTAAGCTTTTTACCGGATACTTCGTCTATATTACTCAATAGGTTTTCTATGCTTTTGTAGGTCTGGATTAATTTAAAAGCTGTCTTTTCTCCAATGCCAGGAACACCGGGGATATTGTCCGAGGAGTCTCCCATAAGGCCTTTTACATCAATAAATTCCTTAGGGGTTACCCCGTAATCCTTTATCATCCTATCTCTGTCATATATTTCTTTCTCGGAAACACCTTTTTTAGTGATTATAACCTTAGTATTGTCTGATGCTAGCTGAAGTGCATCTCTGTCCCCTGTAAGAATATATGTCTCCAAGTCATTCCTCTCAGAAAAGGTTGCTAGAGTACCAATAAGATCATCAGCTTCATAGCCATCAATTTCAAATATCTTAATAGCCATAGCTTCGAAGACCTCTTTGATGATTGGAAATTGTTCAGCAAGCTCTGGCGGCATCTTCTTTCTTCCCGCTTTATAATCGGCATATTCTGTATGTCTGAAGGTTGGAGCCTTTCTATCAAAGGCAGCCACCACGTAATCAGGCTTTATTTCTTCATATAATTTAAAGAGCATTTTTAAAAAGCCATATACAGCATTGGTATGAACTCCCTCTGAATTTGTTAGGGGAGGCAATGCATAAAAAGCTCTATTCATGATGGAATTACTATCTAATAACAATATTTTCTCCATGATTATTCCTCCAATAAATATATATAAATACCCTGCTACCTAATAATTGTTTCCACATAAAAGGTATTTATAATAAGTTTTAATTATATATTAAATAAACAATCTTATATATATAATAACAGATAATTAACCCTTTGATATAAAATGTATTTATTTAACAATATATTAAGGACTTTTTTATTAAAATATACTTAAATCCAGCTCTTTAGAAAGCTCCTGGAGCATTTTAATACCAGCTATACTATTTCCTTTATCATCTAAGGAAGGACCGAAAACGCCTATCCCCATCCGTCTAGGAACCGCAGCCATTATTCCTCCACCTACTCCACTTTTAGCAGGTATTCCAATATGTACAGCAAACTCTCCCGATTCATCATACATACCACAGGTAACCATTATTGTTTTAACTATCCTAGCTGTCTCTCTAGAAATAATTCTCTCTCCAGTCCAAGGAAGAATACCATCGTTGGCAAGCATAGCTCCTATTCTAGATATATCTCTAGAATTAACTTCTATAGAACACTGCTTAAAGTATACCTCGAGGCTCTCCTCCACAGAACCTGTTAGTATCCTATTGCTCTTCATAAAATAAGCTAAGGCCCTATTTCTATCGCCGGTCTCCTGCTCTGATTGATATACCTCTTCATTAACTTTTATACTTTTATTATCAGTTATCTTTTGAGTAAAGGTAACTATTCTCTTAATTCTCTCATCCACTGTTTTTCCTTCAATTAATGAGCTTATAACTATAGCTCCAGCATTAATCATAGGATTATATGGTTTATTAAGCTTTTTAACCTCCAGATTAACTATAGAATTAAAGCCATCACCTGTAGGCTCCATCCCAACCTTAGTGAAAACATTCCTGCTCCCCTTATCCATTATGGCAAGCATAAGACTAATAACCTTTGAAATACTCTGCATGGTGTATTTAACCTCCCAGTCACCAGCTAAGTATTCCCGGCCATCAAGGGTGGTTACTGCTATCCCTAGATGGTCAGGATTACCCTGTCCCAGTAGAGGTATATATGAAGCTACTTTCCCTTCTTTTACTAAATCCTTGTTATTTTCAATTATGCTTTCTAAAAGTCCCTGCATAGTACCCTCCGTTTTATAATATTATCAATAATATAATACACTTAAATCCATATAGTGAAAATAACTTTTTTCTACAATTATTCCCCTAATAGAATTTTTTATTGCAAAGGCGAATTTTTTATGCTAATATATCATTTGTAAGCCGATGTGGCGGAACTGGCAGACGCACACGACTCAAAATCGTGCGGGAAACCATGTGGGTTCGAGTCCCACCATCGGCACCACAAAACTCTTTCAGCAATTTACTGAGAGAGTTTTTTTGTATAAAAAATAGTTTATAGCCTTATCTTCACTAGGTAATAATATAAAAACTATAAAACTCTTTATTATAAAAAAAGGGATGCGTCTCGCATCCCTTTACTCATAATTACTGAACCACATCTATCTTAATATTTTTTATATTAAGGTCAGTAATATTAGTTTCTATATCTTTAACTATTTTTATATCACCATTTTTAATTTTACTATATACAGAGTCATAATCCTCTTTTGTAAAGCTATTGAATTTAGATGTCTCCATGGTTAATCCTATACCATCAACAGAAGCATCTAGGGTTACCACCTTTCCACCTGGGAAGCTTCCATCATAGAATTCTTTTATACCGTCATAAACAGAACCTGAGATATTTTTTATTGCAGAAGTTATAACAGAATCTGATTCAACGGATTGATCCACATCAACCCCAATAACCTTTCCTGAAGCATCCTCTGCAGCGGCCATCACCGAGTTTCCAACGGCACCACCACAGGCAAATATCACTTCTGTTCCTGATTGATACCATGCTGCAGCTGTTGACTGAGCCTCAGGAGTAGCCTCGAACTTACCTGTATAATGGTACTTTAGCTCTATATCTGATATTCCCATCTCTTCTGCTGCATACTCTGCTCCTTGGGCAAAACCATAGCCAAATTTAACTACAGCTGGGAGGGCAACACCTCCCATAAAGCCCAATTTCTTATTGCCATCCTTAACAGCAGCATAACCAGCTAAAAATCCTGCCTGCTCTTCAGCATAATAC
>JAEXSY010000084.1 GCA_023440105.1 Bacillota bacterium | reverse complement strand
TGCATACATAACAGACCTTCTTGAGGAGCTTTCAGAAGCTGAAGGAGTAGCTTAATAAAGATAAAGGCTAGAAGGAATTTTTCTAGAGCTAAAAATTAATAATAAAGGTATAAGCAATATCTCGGAGAGGAGAGGGCTTATACCTTTTCTTTTTTTAATCCTTATTTATTGAATATTTAAAGGTATATTGATACAATTTAATTATATGGGAATAAATGTAAATTAGGTAAGCTGGGATATTTTATTGAGAACTACAATTTCCTTATGGAGGTTGTTTTCTAATATAAAAGGTGAGAGGAAGAGGTGCATCAATGAGAAGATTTACTAAAAAAGGCTTGGCTATATTTATGGCTTTAGCCATGACCCTATCACTTATGGCTGGAATACCAGCTTATAAGGCCAGAGCCAATGAAAAGGATCCTGCAGCAAAGGATATAGTAGTTTTGTACACCAATGACATACACTGTAATATAACAACTACAGATAAGGACAAAACTATAATAGGCTATGATGGTCTTGCTGCCTATAAAAAAGAGCTAGTGGCTGCAGGAAAGGAGGTTACCTTAGTAGATGTGGGTGACTTCGTTCAGGGTGGAGCCATAGGTACCTTATCTAAGGGTTCCTACATCATAGACATCATGAATTATGTGGGATATGATGTAGTTACTCCAGGAAACCATGAATTTGATTATGGTATGGATCAATTCTTTAATCTTGATGGAAAGGCTGATTTTGAATTTGTATCCAGTAACTTCACTGATTTAAAGACTAATAAGCCAGTTTTTAAAGGTTATGAAATGATTGAATATGATGATGTGAAAGTAGCTTATGTAGGGATTACCACTCCAGAAAGCATTACAAAGTCTACCCCAACCTATTTTCAGGATTCTGCTGGAAATTATATTTATGGGTTCAAACAGGGCAATAATGGTCAGGAGCTTTATACTGCTGTTCAGGCTCAAGTAGATGCAGCTAAAGAAGCTGGTGCTGATTATGTTGTAGCCCTTGGCCACTTAGGTATAGATGGACAGAGTAAGCCTTGGACCTCAAGAGAGGTTATAGCAAATACTAAAGGGATAGACGTAATGCTCGATGGTCATTCTCATGATACTATAGTTCAAGAAAAAGTTAAGAATATTGATGATGAAGATGTTATTTTAAGCTCCACGGGTACAGCTTTTAAGGCTATTGGGCAGCTTATTATAACTTCTGATAAAAAGCTCTCCACGGAGCTGATTACTGGATATACTAAAAAAGATGCTGCTACAACTACTTATCTAGATGGCATCAAAGCACAATTTGAAGAAAAACTTAAAGAGGTTGTAGGAAAAACTGATTTTGATTTAGTAACCTATGATCCAGCAACAGGAGATAGATTGGTAAGAAGTGGAGAAACCAATTTAGGAGACCTTTGTGCTGATGCTTATAGAACACTTTTAGGTGCTGATATTGCCTTTGTAAATGGTGGAGGAATAAGAGCTGATATCCTTAAAGGTGATATTACTTATGGTGAAATTATAAATGTTCATCCTTTTGGAAACATGGCCTGCTTGATTGAAGCTACTGGTCAGCAGATTTTAGATGCACTTGAATTTGGTGCTAGAGAATATCCTAAAGAAAACGGAGGCTTCCTTCAGGTTTCAGGGCTTACCTATGAAATAAATACTTATATTCCATCCTCTGTAAAGATGGATGCCAATAAGATGTTTGTATCCGTAGATGGAGATTATAGAGTTAAAAATGTTATGGTAGGAGGAAAGCCGCTTGATGTGAACAAGACCTACACCTTAGCTTCCCACAATTATATGCTGAAAAATGCCGGTGATGGCTACAGCATGTTTAAGGGAAATAAGATTCTTCAAAATGAAGTTCTTATAGACAATCAGGTGCTTATAAACTATATAGTGGATGAATTAGGCGGTACTGTAGGTCAGCAATATTCAAATCCTTATGGTCAGGGAAGAATCACTATTAAGATCTTCAACAAGGCAGAGCTTCAGGAGGAAGTAGCTGCTGGTGATGAACTTAAGGAATCAGATTACACTGCAGAAAGCTGGAAGGTATATCAACAAGCCTTGACAGCTGCAAAGGCAGTTCTCGTTAAAGAGGATGTTACTCAGGCAGAGATAGAGAGCGCTATCGATGCTCTTCAAGCTGCTGAGGCTGCTTTAGTAAAGGCTCCAGTAGCTGCACCAGTAAACAAGGAAGCCCTACAAAAGGAAATAGCTGCTGCAAAAGCCCTTAAGGAAAAGAATTACACCAAGACAACCTGGAAGGCCTATCAGGATACTCTAAAGGCAGCAGAAGCCGTTGTTGCTAATAAGGATGCAACCCAGGCAGAGGTAGATACAGCCATTACTAAGCTTCAAGCTGCCAAGAAGGCACTGGTAGCCGCAGATATTAAGGACAACCCTAAAACTGGTGATACCTTTAATCCTGCTCTTTATGGAATACTAGGAGCTGCTTCTATAGTGGGAGTGATATTCCTTAAGAAGAAGGAAGAGAAGCAGGGAGCTTAAGGATTTAGATAATAGATAAGATATACGTTATTAATAGGTTAATTATAAGAATAGGGGGTATAAGCAAATCCTTGGGGAGGAGCTTATACCCTTTCTATTTAATTATTATTTTAGTATTTGTGGCAAGAAACAATAATCTCTTCTTGAAAAATTTTTGGTTAACTAAATGGAAAGTATACTTTACATTATCTATAAATATGTTATACTAATGTTATGGAAAGCAAACTTTACATAAAAGGAGGAATTATGAAAAATCGACTTGAAGAATTGAGAAAACAAAGAGGTATCAAACAAGAAGATTTAGCTAATGCGTTAGAAGTATCACGACAAACGATAGGTTCTTTAGAGAATGGACGATACAATCCCTCTATTCAGTTAGCATTTAAAATCGCAAGATATTTTAACATGACTATTGAAGAGATTTTCATTTATGAGGAGGAAGGAAAATGATAAAAATGAATAAAAACTACGTTATTGCAACTATTGGATTTCTGTTATTAGCAGTAGGCTTATACTTTGTGAAATCAGTTGACAACCCTCAAGGTATTATGCATGCGTTGCCGTATGTTTGTATAGGAATTGGATGTGGTTTATTTGGTCAAGGTATGGGAAATATCATTTCGCAGAGAGCTATACAAAACAATCCAGAAGTTCAAAAGCAAATGGATATTGAAAAAAATGACGAACGCAACATCGCCATAGGAAATAGAGCTAAAGGAAAAGCCTTTGATATAATGACTTTTGTGTTTGGTGCATTGATGATCGCATTTGCACTGATGGATATTGAGTTGGTTGCCATATTGCTTCTTGTTTTCGCTTATCTCTTTATTCATGGTTGTGCCATCTACTATCGTTGGAAATACGATAAGGAAATGTGAGAATTTGAAGATATTATTATGTAAGAGGAGGATTGAATATAAGGTTATAATAATTGCTTTACAATAGGTAACTATAAAGATAATTCTAAATAAATATGTAAAAATGCAAAAATTCCTTCCTGGATATGTCTCATTTTAAGAGATGGATTAGGAAAGAATTTTTATTTGTACAGTAAAATTAGAGCTCTACCTATCAAGGAGAATGCCTTAGATATTCATTATCATAATATTTATTCAGGTTGTAAGTACTTTTGGCAGGAAATATTGAGTTCCTCTTGAAAGGTTATTAGATAAGTCTGGTCAAATTTATTAGTAAAATTTAATTCCTGTATACATCCATTTCTATTACTATTTCTTAAAGAACCCTTCACAATAATATATCCATCACCTTTACCTGAGAATTCAAAGTAATTATGTGTTCCATAAGGCTCTTGAAGCTTTGCTGAGCCCTTAAGAGAGTTATAAAGGGCTTTTAGGTCTATTGCAAATCGGGTCAGCTCTTTTATATCAATATCCATAGTTGTCTTTGCAGAGAATCCATTACTTTTAACGGATAATTTCAAGCTAGTATTTTCAGGATATGAGATATCTGATTCAAAAACATGGATATCTAGTTTAATCATAAAGCTTTCTGCCATCAGCTTGTGTTCCATCTTATTCTCCATTCCTATTAAATGAATAGTATATAATCTTAGCCATTGATAAAGATAAACTTATCTAACCTCAGTTCCACCCCATTCTACAACCGTGAAGCCGTTTCTAGTAAATGGTTCAATAATAGGTTCTTCAACGGTAATTGGTTTCTGTAAAGCTTCATAGGCCATAAATACACGAAGTATAGAGTCAGGTTCGGGAGAAATCTTTAACAGGGCATTTTCGGTATAGACATCTGTCTGGAAGGTTATGAGGTTATACGGATTTTGCTGCATTTTTGGCAGCCAATATACTATGAATTCATTATATTCCTTAGGTGTAAGCCCTATTTCAGCTAAAGTGCTCTGGAGAAATGTAGCGGTATCAGAGCCTTTTATCACATAGCCTTTACTCATATCGTACTTTACCTCTGAGAGTCCTTCCCAAAAGAGATAAGAATACTCCTTTTTAGTCTTCATGTCCGTTAATGTACCATCTGGCTCAGCAACCACATGCCAGCCATCCTTGTATTCTGGGTAGGTACAGGTAAACTTTCCTTGATAATCTAGCTTTACGCTCACTTCTGTGGCCTTTTCAGGATAAAGATAAATCACAGGTTTAGCATCTGTATTTTCATCAGGATCGCATGCTGCCAATACTAAAAGACATACCAATGATAAAAACAACATAAAATATCTTTTCATTATACACCTCAATTATTAGAAAAATATGGTAATTATATTATATCAAAAAATGCTTTTGTAATATACAACTGAAGAGAAAATAATGAGTAAGATATAATGAATTACATTAAAAAAATTTCAGAGGTAAAGCGAATAGTTGAGCGAACTTGTGATAGCTCATATGGGGATGATCTATTACATAATTAAAGAACAGATTAAATTCAGCCCCAGCAAAAATCATCAATTCAAAGTATTCTTTTTCAGAGTATGAAGTTGCATAGTTGTCAAGTAAAAAACGATTGAGTTCTTCGAGATAAATTGAGGAAAAGCCAGAATTGCGAAGAATAATAAGCTTGTCACGGTAGCGTGTAGCATATTTGAAGATATGATTATAATGATTTACTGTAAAACGATCTTCATATTTATGAATTGGAAATTCCATGCGGAAATCCTTTAGCACCCTTCGAATTCCCTCACGTAATATTTGCTCTTTTGAATTGTAATTCCGATAATAGGTAGCTCTTGAAACTCCAGCTTTATTAATTAGCTCTGTGATAGTAATGCTTGTAAATGGTTTATTCTTCATTAACGCGTACAGTGCTTCATGCAAGCTTTCCTCAATGACCATATGTTCTTCTTTATGGCGATTCATAGACAAATCCTCCTTTATTGTATCTCATAGAAAAAACTGTATGTGATACAATATGTATATCAAATGTTATTCAGATAATCAACCTGTAATGTTGATATCAAGAAAATATAAGGAGATTTATTAAGGATTAATATCTGAATATTATGAAAAATGGGGTAGTGTAAAGTGAGTTATGAAAACTCAGAGTCTAAAAATAGACTCAATTAGAACCTTTAAAACTGTAGATATTAAGGCCTGTAGAGCAGATGTGCCGCCCTTTACAGCACACAAAACAATGCTCT
>JAEXSY010000482.1 GCA_023440105.1 Bacillota bacterium | reverse complement strand
ATGCTATATATACTGGTTATTTAGGATCATTTAAGCAACTAAAGTTGGTTAGTGACTTCTTTGATGATTTTAAAGAAGATAACACATTGATTTTTGTGGATCCTGTTATGGGGGATTATGGGAAGTTATATACTGGCTTTACTCAAGAGTTTGCCTTTGAGATGGCTAGACTATGTTCTAAGGCAGATATTATTGTTCCAAATATGACCGAGGCTTCATATATGCTGGGAGTTGACTATATAGGTGAAGGGTATAGCGAAGAGTATGTTAAAGATATACTGATGAAACTCAGTGCTTTAGGTCCTAAACAGGTGGTGCTTACAGGAATTAGCTTTGAGCCGAGCATTTTAGGGGTAATGGGCTATGATAGGACTACAAATAAATATTTTAGTTATTTTAATGAGAAGATTAATGTAAACTTCCATGGCACTGGAGACGTATTTGCTAGCTGCTGTGTAGGTGCTTTAATGAATGGTTACAGCTTGGAGGATTCCCTTAAGATAGCAGCAGATTTTACAGTGGAAAGTATTAAGAAATCAATAGAGGACAAGGATTCAAGGTGGTATGGCGTTAACTTTGAAAGTGCAGTGCCTTACCTAATAAAAAGAATATGTAAATAAAAATAATAAGAAAATAATGTTAAAAAAACTACAAGCTCCGAATTTATTTGGAGCTTTTTTAACTTTATAAATAAATATTTATGGCGATGGTTAAATAATTTATAAAATAATATCCTATTTAAGGATAGATATGAAAAAATGTATAAAAATAATACGAATTTGGTAATTTCATGTGCCAACAGCCAGACTGGTGATGTTGAATAAAAGTTCCATTTTAAGTATAATTTACTTGAAAAGGTTTACCGATATATTAATTCCTAAGAAGGAGAAAATATACACTTATGAAGAATGCTTTTACTACATCAAGACTAAATATTTTCACTGGACATTTTGGTAGTGGAAAGACAGAAACCTCAATTAATTTCGCTTTAAAGCTGGCAGAATCAGGAGATAAGGTTAGTCTAGTGGATATAGATATTGTTAATCCTTACTTTTGCTCTAGAGATATAAAAGAAGAGCTAGAGGAGAAAGGCTTAAGGATTATTGCAGCTAGCAAAGATCTCTCCAATGGTGAGCTCATGGTTGTACCTGGAGAAGTGATTTCAGCCTTTAATGATAAAAGCCATAGAGTAGTATTTGATATAGGTGGAGATGATATGGGGGCAGTAGCTCTCGGACAGTATAACAGGTATTTCCTTCAAGAGGATTATAACATGTACCTGGTAATTAACAATAACAGACCTCTTACAGAAACTATTGAAGCCTGTGAGGAGTATTTATATTCCATTGAGAGAAGCAGTCGTTTAAAGGTAACCCATTTAGTTTCCAACACTAATCTATCCTCTGAAACTACCACTGAGGATGTTATAAAGGGAGATAGTTTGGTTTCGGAGCTATCACATAGACTTAGGCTTCCTCATGCTTTTACAGTATGCACTAAGGATCAGCTCTTTGAGCTTGAGGGAAGGGTAAAGGGAAATCTTTTTCCTATTGATATTTACATGAAGAAACCTTGGGAGAGGTGAACAAGAGTGTTCACTATAAGTAAAAATAAGGGGGAAGTAATGTGGCAAAGGTAACTTTTAGAGAGGACAGATGCAAGGGCTGCGGTCAATGTATAATTGCATGTCCTAAAAAGATAATTTCATTTATGGACAATCTCAATGAAAAGGGATATCATCCCGCTGGTATTACAGAAGAAAACATGAAGCTCTGTATAGCCTGTGCATCCTGTGGAAGAATGTGTCCTGATTATGTTATTACCATTGAGAAGTAGGGGAGGAATTTAAATGGCTGAGAAGGTTTTAATGAAAGGTAATGAAGCCATAGGAGAGGCTGCTATTCAAGCTGGCTGTCAGTGCTTCTTTGGTTATCCTATTACACCTCAAACAGAGGTAGCGGCATATATGTCCAAAAAAATGCCTAAGATAGGTAGGGTGTTTTTGCAGGCAGAGAGTGAAGTGGCAGCTATAAATATGGTTTATGGAGCTGCAGGGACAGGAGTTAGATGTATGACTTCCTCCTCAAGCCCGGGAATAAGCTTAAAGGCAGAAGGTATATCCTATATAGCAGGAGCAGAGCTTCCCTGCGTTATTATAAATATTGTTAGAGGTGGTCCTGGTCTTGGTACCATACAGCCAGCACAGTCTGATTATTTTCAAGCAACCAAGGGTCTTGGTCATGGAGACTATAATATGCCTGTATACGCTCCAAGCTCTATACAGGAGATGGTGGATGTGATACAGGAGGCTTTTGATGTAGCAGATATCTATAGAACTCCTGTAATGGTTATGGGAGATGGGATGCTCGGACAGATGATGGAGCCTGTAGAATTTACAGAGAAGGAAGGTAGAATCCTCCCTGAGAAGACTTGGGCTGCCAATGGTAGAAGAGGAAGATCAGAGCATAATGTAATCAACTCCCTATATCTTCAATCAGAAAAGCTGGAGCAGCATAACATAAAGCTACAAAAAAAGTTTAAGGCTATTAAAGAAAATGAAGTTAAATATGAGCTTTATAATCTTGAGGAGGATGTAGATTTAATAATGGTTTCTTATGGAACAACCTCAAGAATATGTAAGAATGTAATTAAGGCAGCTAAAGCCCTAGGAATAAATCTTGGTCTTATAAGACCTATAACCCTCTGGCCTTTCCCAGAAAAAGCTTTTGAGGAAACTATCAATAAGACAAAACTCGGTTATATCTCTGTAGAAATGAGTGCTGGACAGATGGTTGAGGATGTTAAGCTTGCTGTTCTGGGAAGGAAACCGGTACATTTTTATGGAAGAACCGGCGGTATGGTTCCTACGCCACAGGAAATATTAAATAATATAATGGAAATAGTAGGAGGTGCAAAATAATGACAATAGTATTTGAACCTACTAAAGCCCTGTTAGATGTTCCTACTCATTATTGTCCTGGCTGCACCCATGGAATAATCCATAGGCTGGTAGGAGAGGTTATAGAAGAGCTTGGTGTTTTAGATAAAACTATAGGTGTTGCACCTGTAGGCTGTTCTGTATTAGCTTATGATTATTTTGCCTGTGATATGTTTGAAGCGGCCCATGGTAGAGCACCAGCTGTTGCGACGGGAATAAAGAGGGCTAATCCAGATACAGTAGTATTTACTTATCAAGGAGATGGAGACCTAGCAGCTATCGGTACTGCAGAAATAGTTCATGCTGCTGCTAGAGGAGAAAATATAGTTACAATATTCGTTAACAACTGTATTTATGGAATGACTGGAGGTCAGATGGCTCCTACCACTCTTCCTGGTCAGATTACAGAAACCTCACCTTATGGTAGAGATGTTCAAACTCAAGGACACCCTATAAGAGTTGCGGAAATGATATCAACCTTAGATGGTGCCTGCTATGTAGAGAGAGTTGCAGTAGACAAGGTTCCGAATGTTATAAAGGCAAAAAAAGCTATTAAGAAGGCCTTCCAGAATGCTATTGAAGGAAAGGGCTTCTCTATGGTAGAGGTTTTATCCATATGCCCAACTAACTGGGGATTATCCACAGAGGAATCTCTTGGCTGGCTTAGAGATAACATGATTCCGTATTATCCTTTAGGAGTAAAAAAGGATAGTACAGGGGAGGTGAAATAGCTATGGCAATGCAGGAAATATTATTTGCAGGCTTTGGAGGTCAGGGAATACTGTCTATGGCGAAATTTCTAGCCTACGGAGGTATGGATGCGGGGAAAAATGTATCCTGGCTTCCTTCATATGGTCCTGAGATGAGAGGGGGAACCTGTAACTGTTCAGTAATAATCACTGACGATCAGGTAGGCTCTCCCATTGTTATAACACCGGATACTCTTATAGTAATGAATAAGCCTTCCTTAGATAAATTTGAGATGAGTGTAAAAAAAGGTGGAACTATTATAATCGATGAGGATATGGTAAATCGTGAAGTAGTTAGAACCGATATTGAAGCTATAAAAATTCCAGCTCAAACCATAGCTCAAGAAATAGGAAGTAAAACTATAGCAAATATGGTGCTCTTAGGAGCTCTTGTAAAGAAAACAGGAATAATTTCTCTAGATGAGCTTTTAAAGGCACTAAGAGAGCATGGAAAAGAAAAGTATTATGAAATGAATAAGATAGCACTAGAAAGAGGAGCAGAATTAGTAGATACACAGGTTGAAATATTGCTAACTAAATAGAGAGATAAAGATGAGTATGAGGTATGGGATTATATGTAATCCCATACCTCTTTGATTTGATAAAAGTCTTATGGATTAACTATAAGTAAGGGGCCATTTTCGAAGGTTTTATTTGCAAATATGATTAATTATTATTAAGAATTCAATTATTCAGATATCCTTAGGATTGACCTAAGGAAAAAATAATAATAAAATGTAGCTGTAATGATATACTTATGAGACATTATATTAATAAATTATAAATATCTGTAAAAGCAATATATGGAAAATATCCAGAATATTGAAAATATTTAACAATAAATACCAAAAATCTAAAATTCATAAGAAAGGAGGAGCCGTAGTAAAAATTAACCTCTGCATTTGAGGGCTATAGGTATATCTAATTGACAGCAAGAACAGGCACAGTATTTAGATAAAATATAATAATTATTGACTTAGCAGACAGACTAATCAATATAAATGTAGATGGGAGAAAATATATATGAATTTAAACAAAGAATACGCTGCTAAACTAGTGACTGCTGAGGAAGCTGTAAAGATTGTTAAGTCTTGTGATTGGGTGGATTATGGCTGGTGTACTGGAACACCTGAAACACTAGATAAAGCATTAGCTGAAAGGCTTCAGGACCTTCATGATGTGAAAATTCGAGGTGGAGTACTGTTAAAGGCTCCAGAAATATTTAGAATTAATGAGCCACAAAAGCATTTTACTTGGAATAGCTGGCATATGTCTGGGATTGAGAGAAAGGCAATAAGCCAGGGCTTTGCTTTTTATGCACCTATAAGATATTCAGAATTACCAAGATACTATCGTGAGTCTCAGGATCCATTGGATGTAGCTATGCTTAGGGTTTCACCTATGGATGAAAATGGGTACTTCAATTTTGGCCCTAGTGCTTCTCACATGGAGGCTGTATGCAATAAGGCTAAAGTTGTTATAGTAGAAGTTAATAAGAATATGCCTGTGTGTCTAGGAGGTGAGCCTGGAGGAGAAAAAGTACATATTTCTAAGATAGATTATATAGTAGAAGGGGATAACGGAGAGCTTACAGAACTAGGGTCATCAAAGGCACAGGATATTGATGAAATTGTAGCCAAGCTCATCGTTGAGGAGATTCCCAATGGGGCATGCCTTCAGTTAGGGATAGGAGGAATGCCTAATGCTGTTGGTTCTTTGATAGCTAAATCTGACCTCAATAATCTTGGGGTTCATACAGAAATGTACGTAGATGCTTTTGTAGATATAGCATTAGCAGGGAAGATAGATGGTTCCTGCAAGAATATTGATAAATTCAAGCAAACCTATGCCTTTGGAGCAGGTACAAAAAAGCTCTATGATTATTTAAACAATAATAAGGATTGCTTAAGTGCTCCTGTGGATTATACAAATGATGTAAGGGTAATAAGTTCCTTAGATAACTTTATTTCAATTAATAATGCTGTTGATATAGATTTATTTGGTCAGGTAAATGCAGAGTCCTCAGGAATAAAGCATATAAGTGGTGCAGGAGGACAGCTTGATTTTGTTTTAGGAGCATATCTATCTAAGGGTGGAAAGAGCTTCATCTGTTGCTCCTCAACCTATACCACAAGAGATGGACAGGTTAAGTCAAGAATTATGCCAACTCTAAATACAGGATCAATAGTTACAGATACAAGGACAAATACTCAATATTTAGTTACAGAATATGGAAAGGTTAATCTTAAAGGCTTAACTACCTGGCAGAGAGCAGAAGCGATAATTTCAATAGCTCATCCTGATTTTAGAGAAGAATTGATTAGAGAAGCGGACAAAATGCAGATATGGAGACATAGCAATAAGCGATAATAATATTTGATCATGATTAGGTTCCCTTCATTGGCCATCATAAGGCTATAGATAATCATTGTAACTACCTATTTAATTGTCTTATAATTAAGATAATGATGATAAAGGGTGTGGGAACATGAGGACAAATTTAAAAATAACCAATAACCTAGAGGTTCTTTCAGAAATGACTGGAGACTCTACCTTTCAAATTTTAGAGTATGATACCCTCTCTGGAAGCTTAGATGTATCCTCGGCAGAACAGATGTATTTTATGAGAGAGATAGGGATGACCTTAAAACAGGTTAAAATAATTTTAGAGGATAGCTCTGTAAGAATACAATCAGGGGCCTTAAGCTATATGAAGGGAAGAATAGATTTAAGAGCAGCTCTAGGGGGTATAATGGGACTTGGCAAAAAGTTAATGAGCAGCAAGGTTACTGGAGAAAGCACCATTAAGCCATTATACACAGGGACCGGAGAAATATATCTAGAGCCTTCCTTTGGACATTATGCTCTTATTGAGCTTGAGGATGATGAAGTTATTATTGATGATGGGCTGTTCTATGCCTGCGAAGAGGGTATAGAGGTTGGTGCTTCCATGCAAAAAAATATATCCTCGGCATTTTTTGGCAATGAAGGTTTGTTTCAAACTAAGCTTGAGGGCAGCGGTGTTGCTGTCCTTGAGCTACCTGTACCGGAGCATGAGATTAGGAAGGTCGTACTCATTAATGATACATTAAAGGTAGATGGCAATTTTGCACTACTAAGAACTGGAGATATAGAATTTACCGTTGAAAAGTCCTCTAAGTCTCTTATAGGTTCTGCTGCCTCTGGTGAGGGATTAGTCAACGTTTATAGAGGCACGGGAGAGATTTGGCTAATGCCTACTAAGGATATTTATAATAGGATAGCCCTAGGTGATTTTCATGGCTTGACAAAGAATGAGGGGAGATATGATACGGAAGTTTAAGAATTAAACTAAGAAGTAAGAACTAAGAGGTAAGAGATAAAAGAGAAGAGATAAGAGAGAAAAGAGAAGAGAGGAAAGATAGGTAAGAGGTAAGAGGTAAGAGGTAAGAACTAAGAACTAATAGAGAAAAGATAAGAGATAAAAGATAAAAGATAAGAGATAAGAGATAAAAGTTGGGCACCTTCCATATGGGGAGGTGCCCAATTATTTTTTGGGGATTTTAAGTTGATTCTTATTTGATTATCTTGGCGTAATCCTCTGGATTTAGTTCTTCCCAATTGGCGCGGAAGTGCTGTGAGCGATATTTACAAGGGGTTAACCCTACGATTTGGCGAAATACTTGGATAAAATGACTTTCTGATGAAAAGGAATAATAATTGGAGATATCACTGATAGATAAATCTGAGTACCGTAGAAGATTTTTAGCTTTTTCAATTTTTTCATTGAGAATAAACTTACTTACTGAGGTTCCCATTTCTTTGCTGAATAGCTTTGATAGATAGCTTTCCGATATCTTTAGATAATCAGCTAGTTCTTTTAGTGTGATGCGGGAATGAATGTGGTTGTAGATGTAATTTATACAGAGTACTATAGGCTTGGATAGTATCTGGCTTTTTTTAAGCTTCATCATTTGTGTGCATAAGTCAATTGACATTATATCGTGTAGGTCCGAAATTTCTTCTAGTGTCTTGCACTTGTCCATTCTAGAGATATAGTAGTCGCTAAGATTATAGGCTTTATCCTGCTCCATACCGGCAAAAACACAGCAACGGGTAGTCATGGCAGAAAAAATAGCAAAGTGATAGCGGAGGTTTTGAAGCTTATTTTCTGAGAGTACTCCTAAATCATCCATTTTAGTGAAATTTTTATCCCTGATATCTTTCTGGACAAATTCTATATCACCATTGGCCACGGCATTATAGAAGAGGAACTCCTTTTCAATGGCGCGGTGCGGTTCTTTTATCTCGTGTTTTATGAATTCACTACGATACCATTCGTTACTCCAACTCATATTTAACACCTCAAAATACAACCAATATATGGTAACATTATAGCATGATAATGATATTAAGTCAAAGAATATGATATTGCCTTATTAAAGTATTATATATAATTTAGATGTATAATGAGTTTCGTAATTATAAGGAGGAGGAAGTAAAATGAAAAAGAAAGCACTAGCAATGATGATGGCAGCTTTGATGGTGTTTGGACTTGCTGGATGTAACAGCGGTAGCGGCAGCGACAGCGATGGCGGTAGTTCTAAAAAGAAAGTAATAAATCTCTATGCTTTTACAGAAGAAGTTCCAAACATGATAAAGAAGTTTAAAGAACTAAACCCTGATTTCGAATATGAAATCAACCCTACAATCATCGCTACCACTGAAGGTGCATATCAGCCAGCACTGGACCAGGCACTTCAAGCTGGAGGTAAGGATGCACCAGATATTTATACTGCTGAATCAGCCTTCATAATTAAGTATTCTAAGGGAGATGCTTATTCGTATGCATTACCTTATGAGGAGCTTGGAATTAATGTAAACGATAAGATAAAGGAAGCTGAGATTGCTCAGTATAGTGTTGACCTTGGAACCAATCCAGATGGTAAGGTTGTTGGTCTCGGATATCAGGCTACAGGTGGTGCTTTTATTTATCGTCGCTCCATAGCTAAGGACACCTTCGGTACAGACGATCCAGTAGAGATTTCTAAAATCATTGGCGGAGGCTCAGGAAGCTGGGATAAGTTCTTTGAGGCTGCTGAGGTATTAAAAGGAAAAGGTAATGCTATTGTATCTGGTGATGGAGACCTCTGGCATGCAGTTGAAAATAGCTCCGATAGAGGTTGGGTAGTAGATGGTAAGTTGAACATTGATCCTAAGAGAGAAGCATTTATGGATCTGTCAAAAAAATTAAAAGATAATGGATATCATAATGATACAGCAGACTGGCAGGATGCTTGGTTTGCAGATATGAAGGGAGAAGGAGCAAAGCCTGTACTTGGTTTCTTTGGACCTGCATGGTTAATAAACTATACTCTAGCAGATAATAGTGGTGGTAAAAAGCCTGGAGAAGGAACTTACGGTGACTGGGCAGTATGTGAATCTCCAATCGGTTTCTTCTGGGGTGGCACATGGTTATTTGCAAATAAGGCTGTGAAAGAAGATAAGGAAAAGGCAGCAGCTGTTGCACAAATTCTTGAATGGATAACCCTTAATACTTCTGAAGATGGTCTTCAGTATCGTTGGGCAAACGGAACTATGGAGGAAGGCAAAGTGGGAACAAAAGACGTAGTTGCTTCCGGAGCTGTACTTAAAAAGTCCAATGGAGAATTAGAGTTCCTAGGCGGACAGAATATGTTTGATGTATTTGTTCCAGCTAACGAGAATGCAAATGGTAAAAACCTTACTCAGTATGATGAAACAATCAACTCCTATTGGAGAGATCAGGTGCGTGAATACACCGCTGGAAATAAAACAAAAGATGAAGCTTTAAAAGCTTTTAAACAGCAGATCGCTGATAACCTTAGCGTTACTGTAGAATAAGTAACCTGTCAGGGGAGGCAATCATACTTATGGATTGCCTCTTTTTTTTAAATGATACTGATCCTGAGCTTAGAGGAGGTCATTATGAAAAAGAATAAGTTTTCCTACGCGAGATACGGATATATATTTAGTGCTCCCTTTGTGATCACTTTTTGTGTTTTTACACTATATCCAGTTATATATACTGCTATAATAGGATTCACGGATTTTGCTGGGCTTGGAAGGACTTCGTTTAATTTTCTGCCAAACCCATTGGAAAATTTCAAGTTAATCATTAACAATGTTACTTTCCAGAAGGCACTGACCAATACCTTCCTGTTATGGACTATGAATTTTATTCCTCAGATTTTACTAGCCCTTGTACTTGCAGCGTGGTTTTCCGGTACTCTGTTTAAAGTGAAAGGACAAGGCTTTTTTAAAGTCGTATTCTATATGCCAAATATTATAACAGCAGCTACCGTAGCGATATTATTCGGAGCTCTTTTCGGTTATCCTATGGGGCCAATTAATGATCTTGTTGTGAGGTTCGGTCTTGCGGATGGTCCAATTCAGTTTATGCAGCAAAAATGGGTTGCTAGAGGAGTTCTTGCCTTTATTCAGTTCTGGATGTGGTACGGGTACACTATGATAGTATTGATTTCTGGTATTCTGGGCTTAGACCCTACAATGTTTGAATCGGCAGGTCTTGATGGAGCCACAGGTTGGCAAAAGTTCAGATTTATTACACTGCCAAATCTCAGACCAATCCTAATCTATACACTTATTACAAGCCTTATAGGCGGCCTTCAAATGTTCGACATTCCGAAGCTGCTTGTTGTTCAGAGTGGACCAGATAATGCTACATTAACGTCCAGTGTATTTATATATAATCAAGCATTTAGCGGAAGTTATTTGTACAACCGTGCAGCAGCGGCAAGCATGATTATGTTTGTGATTATTAGTATTTTTTCTGCAATTGTATTCTTCCTCATGAGAGATAGATATGCAATAAGACAAAGAAAACTTCAGAAACAAGCTGAGAAGCAAAATAATATAAAGCTTAAGGCAGAAGGGGGGATTTGAAGATGAAGCATAAAACTTCGAGAGTGTTGATGATTTTTGTATATGTGGTATGCTCCATTCTGACTATTTTAAGCATAATGCCATTCCTTATCATGGTGGTGAATTCCACAAGAAGTACAACGGAAATACAAAGGCATGCAGTATCATTGATCCCCTCAACACATTTATTTGATAATTTCGCTATATTAACCGGTAAAAGCTTTAATCCCATGACGGGTTTTATAAACTCCATGATTGTTTCTACTGGTGCTACCCTTTGTGCAGTGTATTTCTCAACCCTGACAGCCTATGCGCTTGTAGTGTATCAGTGGAAGTGGAGACAACCTTTCTTTACATTTATTATGGCAATACTGATGATTCCGACGCAGATGATCACTATTGGCTTCTATCAGTTTATGTATAAAATTCAGCTTACAAACAGCTTTCTTCCTCTGATATTGCCGGCAATTGCAGCACCAACGACGGTGTTCTTTATGAGACAATTTATGCTTGCATCACTCCCCTTGGAGATTGTTGATGCTGGTAGAATTGATGGCTCTAAAGAGTTTTATACCTTCAATCGTATTGTTCTTCCAATTATGAAGCCAGCTATCGCTACTCAGGCGATTTTTAGCTTTGTTAGCAGCTGGAACAACCTGTTTCTACCTTTGATTTTATTAACTAGGCAGGATAAATATACGATGCCTATTATGATCAGCCTTTTGAAGGGTGATATTTATAAAACGGAATACGGTGCTATTTATATTGGACTAACTCTCACAGTTTTGCCGTTATTCATTATTTATTTCTTATTGTCAAAATACATTATTGCCGATGTTGCATTGGGCAGTGTAAAGGGGTAAAACATGGAAGCCTTCAATATGGATAATGCACTCTTTCGTACCATTGGCAAGCTTGTGGATCTGATATGGGTGAATATCCTGACTCTGATTTGTGCACTGCCTATCATAACGGCAGGTGCTTCTTTCACAGCCATGAATGCCGTGCTGATTAAGATGGCAGCAGATGATTCCTACAGCATCACTAGAGACTTTTTCCAAAGCTTTCGGGAAAGTTTTAAACAGGTGACAAAGGTATGGGGATGCATTTTGGTCATTCTACTTATATGCTTGTATAACTTTTATCTGTGGCAGGGGGGGGGCAATGGACAATTACGGTAATTTGAAAATAGTTT
>JAEXSY010000434.1 GCA_023440105.1 Bacillota bacterium | reverse complement strand
CATCAAATCTTCTTTCGCTAAAAACAGCCTCAAGATATGCAATCCCATATAGAAATTTATCAATACTTTTTTTCTGTATTTTGAATTAACTACTAAATTATCGTTATTTCTATTTTTGAAATATCAGTGACATTGTTTCTATATCTCCAGTTCCCCTGGTTTCAAGTGGAACAAAGCCGCAGTATTCCCAACCATCCTCGATTCGTTCTTTTATAACTTTTTCAGCTCCTTCGAAGCTGTATTTTGTTCCTTTTCCTAATCCATAGCCGCAAAGCTCAGATTTCAATCGTACAAACTCAACTTTTTTCATGGTGTGACCTCCCACAAATTCCAATTTATTTATCTCTTGGATATTCTTTTATTACTAGTAATTATCAGACTAGAATTGATTACTTTACAGCATAAATCGTAAACAACCCTGGAAGTTTTTTATTCTCATAATTCGGATGTTCATTAAACTCTTTTATTGTAAAGCCTGTCCGAATAGCTGTATTAATTATCTCGCTGAGGGTATAAAATCTTAAAGAACAGTCAGGAAAAGAACTATGTTCTTCTTCTTTAAAAAAGCTTTTATATTTGATTCACAGACATTTGCTATTTTCATTCCATGAATGCTTTTAAAATATTTTTGATGAAGCTTTAGCTTTGAAAGAGGATCAACCTTAAGCTGCTCAGCAATTTCCTTCGGGCTCCCCTGCTTTTTCGAAAATTCATAAGCTCTATACTCCCATGCGATTTTATTTTGTTTAGCCTGTTCTCTCATAAAACACCTCTCAAAAAATCTTTAATTTGCCTACATAGCCGGAATCAAAACAAACACTATAAAAGCATAAAACAGTATAATTAAAATTAAAGCTGTCATAGAAATGGTTTTAATTACTCGTTTTTTTCTTGTTATACCAATGATTATCCCGATTATTGATAGAACTATTAAAGCAAACAAAATTGTAGTAATCCCCAATAGAAACACTCCTTCTTAAGTTTAAGTAAACCCATATTTTCTCCTCATAATCTAACTTTTTAAATAAATCATCATAAGACCAAATTAATCTTCTTCGTAATATTTAAATTTGTGCATTAGTTTTTTTAGTTATTTGGCTGTTAATTGAATATATGAAATTTAAATATAATCCTATAACAAGTGCCCATAGTGTAATAACTACTATTCTTACAATTTTTATATCTTCTATTAAATGTATAGCAATATCATTTTCAATGGCTAAATGACCGTTTTCAAATAAAAATTGTAATGTCTCTAATCTACTCGTTACTATTCCTAATGACGATGCTATTAATATAAACACTATCCCTTGAAACAACTTATGTCTCCATATTTTTCTCATAGACCCTCCTGTTTTATATTTAAGTGACGAGCTAATTTATAACAAACCAACACAACACCAACTCACAATAAAATAAACATATATTGAAGAAAATTCTACCAAAACTTATTTATTATTCTCCTCTAAAATTAGTCAGAGAATACCCGTTTATTATCTATGAAAATGATACAATGTACTTTAAATTAACATACAACCTTTCACCACTAATTCTATTTTCAACTACAATAGTGTTTCCACTAAGATTCACCTTCCATCTCCTAACTCTTTTTCTTTAAAAAAACAAATATAAATAATCCAATTAATAATACTATTGATGACATAATTAAAAATGGTAAGAAACTAATTAATGTCTCTATGATAATCCCCTCCTAAACTTAAAAATATAAATAAGATAAAGTAATTCTAAAAACTTAATTCACTCAGTTATCCCCTTTCAATTAATTTATAATTATTACTATATTTACCATTATATCAGAGTTTATATTGTTCATAAAACCTTATTATTGCTGCGCGCGAATTAAATTTCTAACCAATATAAGAGAGACAGAATAAAGAATCTTTCAATCCTCTATTCTGTCTCTACAGATAATCCTATAGAATAAGCTTAGTCAAGCTTCAGCCTTACAGTTTTTCATATTCCTTGTCTAGGTATTCATAGAAGCCTATGGTGTTTCCCCAAGGATCCTTTAAATCAATCCATTTTACAGGTACCCATTGTTTGGTGGAAACCTGTATGCGCTCATCCTGGAGGGCTGACCTGAGCCTATCCCTTTCAGCTTGTATGTCATGGACACCAATGCGGATGAGGAGTCCCTGGATTTCCTCTTTCCCCTCTGCCATTTGAAGCCAGCAGCCCTTGAAAGGCTGCCACTCCGCAGAGCCTGGGTGGGGAATTCTATCGGGAGCCTTATTAAGTACAGCACTGTACCATTTTACTCCCTCTTCTATATTTCCTACCTGTACCTTAACTGTCATTTCAAACATTATTAACTTCTCCTTTTTTAAACTGTAGTTGGAACCTCTACAATCTCATCAGCTGTTACTGAAGCAGCTTCCTGCTTCTCCTTAAGAATGATGTTAAGCACAAGGGCAACAATAGTTCCTGCAGATATTCCTGAGGAGAATAGAGCTCCTATAACTCCTGGAAGCTGAGCTACAACCTCTGAACCAAAGGTAACAGCAAGACCTACTGACATAGCTGAGGCAATAATTAATAGATTTCTGTTATTAAATCTAACCTTTGAAAGAGAATTTATACCTGCTGCAGCAACAGTACCAAACATAAGTATTCCTGCTCCCCCCAGTACTGGCTGAGGCATTATGGATACTATCGTTGAAAGCTTAGGGAAGAAGCTGATTAATATAAGTAAGATACCTGCCATAATAGCAACGGACCTAGACGCGCATTTAGTAAGTGGAATAAGTCCAGCATTCTGGCTGAAGGTAGCCACAGGGCCGGAGCCTATGATTGGTGATATAAAGGAACCAAAGCCGTCAGCACGAACTCCCCTTGCAATAACCTCATCGCTTATAGGAGTATCTGTCACTTCTGCTATAGTTTGTACAACTCCTACGGTTTCAATAACAGTAACCAGATAGCCTGCTAGGAAGGGTAGCACAAACTTAGGATTAAAATTAACTCCAAAAGCAAATAATTTAGGAAGCTCAAACCATGCAGCGGAGCCAACCTGAGAAAAATTAACCATGCCTAAAGGTATGCAGATAACATAACCTATAACAATACCTATAAGCACTGCTGCTGAGCTTATAAGAGGTGACCCGTAATGATTTAATAATAATATAATCAAAAACACTCCACAGGCAATGAGTAGATTAGTAGGTGCTCCAAAATTCTCTGCACCAACTCCTCCTGCTGCCCAGTTGAAGGCTACAGGCATTAAGGTCATACCTATAAGAGTAATTACAGTACCTGTTACAACTGGTGGGAAGAATTTCATTAAGGGCTTAATAAAATAACTCAAAATCATTTCTAAAACAGCCCCCAGCATGGCAGCTCCATAATAAGCAGGCATGCCTCCCCCCATGGTGTTAATAATAGCATAGGCTGGTGCCACAAAGCCAAAATCAGTACCCATTATCGTAGGAAGTCCTGAGCCCACTCTAAACATCCTAGGACCTATACCTCTTGACTGAATTATTGAATTTATTCCTGAAGCCAATAGAGCTGCGGACACCAAATAGGCTGTATCTCTAACCCCAAAGCCTGCCATACCTCCTAGGATTAAGGGTACGGCCACTATGCCTCCAAAAGCAGTAAGAATATTCTGAAACCCCAATAAAAGTGATATTGATAATGCAGGACTATCTTCAACCCGATACTGCAGTTTAATGTCCCTTTCCATCTGTTGATCCATTATAAAATCCCCCTATTTTATTAAAATATTTGTTCCCCTGAGATAAATTTATGGATTATAGTACACCTATCAGAAAGATATATTAATCTTTCCAGTCTTTCCCTTGCTGTTAATGGCTGTGGATGCCTTAAGGAGCTATCATCAATGATAACTGCATCCAGCTCATAGCCTGTCTCAAAACTACCTACCCTGCCAAAAAACTCTCCTCCACCTTTGGTAGCCATATAGAAAACCTCCTCTGTGGTTAAGGGCTCCTGAGTTTTGTCTATTAAAGCCCATCGGAGCTTAGAAGCGTGGATAGCATCAGCCATGGCAGTAAATATAGATTCCGTAGTTCCCCCTGCCACGTCACTGCCAAGTCCTACCTTAAGTCCCTCCTGAATAAAGGTTCTCACAGGAGCTATTCCTGATGATAGATTCATATTTGATTGAGGACAATGAGCAATATAAACTCCATTTTCCTTAATCCTCATTAGTTCTTCATGAGAGGAGGAAACACAGTGAGCCATCACTGTCTTTACCTCTCTGCCAAATAATCCAAAGCGGTCGTAAGCATCTCCATAAAAGAGAGCCCCCGGGCAGAGCTCCCTAACCCACTGTATCTCACCATAGGCCTCGGAGAGATGGGATTGGAGTGGCAGCTCATAGCTCTTTTGTATCTCCTTAATATATCCCATAAGCTCATCAGAGCAGGTGGGAATAAACCTCGGAGTGAGAATAGGATATACCTTTTTATAGTGATTTTTGCAATTTAATACCCACTCAGCTGTAGCTTTAGCAGCCTTTTCTGGACTCTCCTCTATTAAATAATCTGGAGAATTTCTATCCATGTTTACCTTACCCACATAAGCTCTAAGTCCCGCTTCAGCTATCATGTCCATCAAGAGCTCTGTAGCAGGGACATGAAGGGTAGAAAAAATGCAGGCAGAGGTAGTGGCACTCTTTTTAAGAGCTTCGGCAAATATCTCATAAGCCTTCCTGGCATAATCTAAATCGCTATACTTGCTTTCTTCAGGAAAGGTATACTTCTCAAGCCACTCTAAAAGCTCCTTGTCCATACCTAAGCCTCTAAAAGAATATTGAGGAGCATGAATATGGAGATCTACAAGTCCTGGAATCACTAGCTTTCCACTATAATCCATAACTCTTAGGTTAGAATACTCTTCTGGGATTTCTTTATAAACTCCCTTTGCTTCTCCTTCTACGGATACCAGATAGTTATCCTCACAGGCAATTAGAGTGTTTATATCCCTGCTATAGCATATATCCCCTTTAATAATAAAAGAGTTATTTTTCATGTATATCCTCCCCTTTATGCTCCTGAAATGAATTATTAAATTATTGCCATAAGAACAAAATTGATAACAAATAATATGGTGGCTACTGCAAGAATAGGATGTATATCCTTTCCTTCTCCCTTACAAAGCTTAACTATACAGTAGAATATAAAGCCAGCAGCTATACCATAGGAAATGCTGTAGCATAAAGCCATGAACACTCCAGCAAAGAAGGCAGGTACAGCTTCATTTAAATCTGTCCATTCAATTTCCCTGAAGGAGGACATCATCATTATACCTACAAGTACTAGAGCAGGAGCTGTAGCAGCACTTGGTATTGCACTGATAAAGGATGAAAAAAATGCACTGGCTATGAAGCAGGCAGCCACTACAATACTGGTCAAGCCTGTTTTGCCACCAACACCAATACCAGCAGCACTTTCTACATAGGTGGTGGTATTGGAGGTACCAATGATTGCACCGATAGAGGTGGCTGTGGCATCAGCAAAAAGAGCCTTATCCATTTTTGAATTAAAACCAGTACTAGTTTCCATTTGTCTTTCATCTTCTTCGCTAAAGATACCGCTACGGCGACCAGTACCTATAAAGGTACCTATGGTATCAAAGGTATCTGAGAGGCTGAAGGAGAAAATAGTAATAAGAACCAACGGAACCTTGGCTGCATCGGAAAACAAGGAACCTAAGCCTTCTGTGGTAAATATAGCTCCAAAGGTAGTGGGCAGCTTTGACCAGGCTTCTGAGAAGCTAATAGTATCACTCATGGTAGTTACACCAAAAGGAATTCCAATAATAGCTGTTAATACAATACCTATAAATATAGCTCCCTTCACTTCTTTTATAAGCAGTACTACTGTGAGGGCAAGACCAAATAAAAACAGCCAAAAGGGTGCTTTATTCAGTTTAGAAAGAGATGGAACTCCAGCTTCAAAATTAACAACGCCTACATTTAAAAGACCAATATAAGCTACAAAAATTCCTATTCCTCCGGCTATGGCGTTTTGAAGACTATGTGGTATAGACTTAATAATATGCTTACGTATTCTTGTAACAGTGATTATAATGTTGAATACGCCGCAGATAAATACCATGGACAGTGCCTGCTGCCAGGTAAATTTAAGAGTAAAGCATACAGTATAAACGAAGAAGGCATTAAGGCCCATCCCTGGTGCTACTGCATAAGGTACATTGGCATAGGCACCCATAATTACAGTACCTATTACTGATGAAATAATGGTGGCAAGGAATACGGCTCCCCACTCCATCCCTGCCTGGCTTAAGATTGATGGATTAACCACTATGATATAGGCCATGGCAAAGAAGGTAGTAAAGCCAGCGATAAGCTCCGTAGAAAATTTAGTTCCATTTTCCTTGAGTTTAAACATGATTTTCCCCCTATACTTTTTACTTAAAATTATTTCCCCTTAATAATGTAAGCTTTAGTAGCTATCTTTTTTCGCCTTAGTGCTCTCATCCTTTATCTTCCTTATGCCTACTCTGTATTAAGTTATGTCAAGGTTTATTTAATTTATTACTCCTATTGTATTAAACCTTTTGAGGAGCAATATTAAATACCATTTTGAGAAAGAAAGTCTCTCAATAAATTCATACAAACTTCCTTTCTAAATTCTGCAGAAACACGACCTTCAGTAAACACTGTTGCCTTATCATAAAGAGAAATATACTCCTCCTTTAGGGCTCTTGCTTCTTCTAATGTCTTTCCTATAAGCTTTTCTTCTATAGCCTTAAAGCGAAGGAAGGTGCTGGCTACGGCTCCGAAGGCTACCGCTACCTTAGAAATCCTATCTCCCTCCATGGCAAATACTCCTGCAAAGGCTACCCTTGAAATGGCTAGTGCCTGTCTTTCTGCAACCTTTTCAAAGGAGTAATTGTCAAGATTTTCCGTGGGCAAAAGAATTTCTACAATTATTTCATCCTCACGTAAATCCAGCTTCTTTCTTCCTAAATAAAATTTATCTATATCGATTATTCTCTCTCCTCTAAGGCTTACGATTCTTAGCTTTGCGTCTGCTACAAATAAAACTAGAACACTATCTCCTTTGGAGGAGCCATTTCCTATATTCCCTCCCATAGTACCCAGGTTTCTTATTGCAGGGGAGGCTATGGAGCTTATTGCTTCCTTCATAATTTTAGGTGTGTCAGGATGCTCTAATACCTCTGTAAAGGTGCAGGCAGCTCCTATTCTTAAGAATCCCTCTTCTTCTTTTATCGCTCTCATTTCCGGAATTTTATTTAAAAAGAGATAGCTCCCTCCTCTCTCCTCTTCCACCATTAGGTCTGTTCCCCCACCGTAGAGGGTGACCTTCTCACTGCTTCTTATTTCTAAAGCCTCCTTCAGAGAAGTAGGCTGATAACCCTTTACCATAATTCCTTCCCCTCCTCTGCTGCAATTTTAATAGCATTAACCAGAGCATTATAGCCGGTACAGCGGCATAGGTTTCCTGATACCCCTGTCCTTATCTCTCCTTCCGAAGGATGAGGATTTTTTGATAACACTGCTTCTGCTGCCAGTATCATTCCAGGAATGCAGAAGCCGCATTGAACTGCTGAAACCTCCGCAAAGGCTTTTTCCATAACCTTAAAGCGCTCTGTTTCTCTATAGCCCTCTATGGTGATAATCTCAGAGCCATTGGCTCTTCCCATGGCTACCATGCAGGAATTTATAAGCTGTCCGTCCATGATAACAGAGCAGGCACCACATTCACCTTCTCTGCAGCCACACTTTACTCCAGTAAGCCTGTATTCCTCTCGAAGGACATCAAGAAGCCTTGCAGTAGCATCTCCTTCATAGGAGACCTCTTTACCATTTAAAATAAACCTTATATCATTCATTATTTGTTCCTCCTGAGATAATTCATGGTATGCTCCATAGTAAAAGGAGTAGTGTTAAAGGAGCCCTTTAAGGCTTGCTCCATTGCCTGTATATATGCCCCAGGAATACCTACTAGAGGAAGCTCTCCTGCACCCTTTGCTCCATAGGGTCCTAAAGGATACTTTTCCACATGAAGCATTGCTTTAAGGACCGGCACGTCTACAGCTGTTGGTATAATATAATCACTGTAGCTATTATTTCTGATTCTTCCTCTGCTGTCAGTGCTCATATGCTCCATGGAGGAATAGCCAAGGCCCTGCATAAAGCCGCCCTCCATCTGCCCCACTACGATGTTATAATCAATAGGAGTACCGACATCAAAGCTTCCTATGGCACTTAAAACCTTGTTCATCCCTGTAAGAGTATCAACCTCCACCTCCACAGCTACTACTCCCCAGGCATAGGTTGGATAAGCATCTCCCTGGAATTTATCTAAATAGAAGGGAATAACAAAATCAGGCTCTTTAAAATGCTCCTCAATGATCTGATCCTCACCCTCTATCCAGTTTTCACGAAGCTTTATAGCTGCTCTTCTTATGAGCTCACCTACGGTCATAAGAGAACGGGAGGCTACCGTAGGCCCGGAGTCTGGTACTCTGTCTGTATCAGGATTCTCCACTATTATTCTATCTAGAGGAATATTAAGCTCATTAGCAGCTATCTTTGCAAAGGTAGTTCTAAGACCCTGTCCTATATCTGCATTGCTAGCTAAGACCTCTACCCTTCCATCAGGATATTTATGAAGCTTCAAAACAGCCTTTATTATGTCTCTCTCCCCACTGCCGGTAAACCCTGCACCATGGAAGAATAAGGACATACCTATTCCTCGACGATAGCGCCCTGTTTGCTCTCCTTTATACAGCTCTCTCTTATTTCTATAATCAGAAGCCTTATCCACCTCTTCAATCATTTCAGGAAGGGGCACAGGAAAGTGATACCTTCCACCTGTTGATGTGCTGTCTCCCTGCTTAACCATATTATTAACCTTAAATTCTAGAGAATCTATTCCTAGCTTATCAGCAATGTGATTCATCAGGGTTTCCACGGAAAAGAAGGTTTGTGGTGCACCAAAGCCTCTATAAGCTCCATTAGGTACCGTATTGGTCTTTACAGCCCTTCCTCTAACCTTTAGATTGTCTACCTTATAAACTCCAGAAGAACATATTATTCCTCTCTGAAGAACTACAGCAGAAAGAGTAGTATAGGCTCCACCATTAAAGAGGACATCTATATCCATGGCCGTTACCTTCCCATCCTTAACAGCAGCCTTGTAGGTGCATATAGAAGGATGCCTTTTACTGGTAAATTCCATGTCCTCTCGGCGATCAAAGATAACCCTTACAGGCTTGCCAGCTTTAATAGCAGCCACAGCCACCTGACAGGCCAGTATTGAAGGAAAATCCTCCTTGCCTCCAAAACCACCACCGGTAACATCCATCTTTATCTGTACCTTGCTTGCTTCAAAGCCTAAGGCCTTAGCTACAGCACCATGGACATAGTAAGGACACTGCATTGACCCCTGAACTGTAATTTTGCCATCATGATATTCTGCCATAAGACCCTGGGGTTCTAGATATGCCTGCTCCTGGTAGCCTGTCTCAAACTCCTCACAGAATACTTCATCGGCTTCTAAAAAGGCTTTTTCTACATCTCCCTTGCCATAGTTATAGTCAAAGAAAACGGTATCATAATCCCTCATATTAAGTATGGGAGTTAATTCCTGATACTCCACATGAATTTCATTAAGGATTCTCTTTACCTCTTTTTCACAGGGACCTACCACCATAAGAATTGGATCACCGATATATTCTACCGTGTCCTCAGCAAAGACTGGAGTATCATCCATAACTATGTGCACCCTGTTTTCTCCTGGTACATCCTTTTTATCTACCACATAATACCCCTCTGGAATCTCGGGAATAGTAATATTTAATATCTTAGCCTTGGCCTTAGTTGAGTGTAGAAGCTTTCCATAGAGTATTCCTTCCTGTGGATAATCGGCCACATAAATAGCACTGCCGCTTATCTTTGGATAATGATCCTTTTTAGTTATAGACTTGCTTATTCCTTCCATAACCTATCCTCCTACAATTAAATTTTTCTAAAGGGAAATTGTTCAGCTAACTAAAAATCCTTTATAGAATTATTAATGATATTTGTTATTTTTTTATCAATTATTTTATAAAAAAAGAAGAAAGTTCGTTTATCCTTAGTTTACTTTCTTCTCTATATATAAAAAATATCCTATTCTATAATTTTTCTAACATATTTTCCCAAATATAGAGTTATTTAAATTATAAGATAGATTAGTTTTTAAGGTCAAATTCTTTTTAAAAGGAACTTGCTTTACAGAATATTCAAAATTATACTATTCCATTGCTGAGAAATATTCTTTCAAACTCCTTCTGAGTATGGAAAAATATACTATTTTCAAATTGCTGATAGGCTATCAAAAGCTTAACACCTTCTTCGGTAAGATCAGTACTACCACCATGCTTGCCTCCATGCCTTCTATCTACCACAGCATAGCCCAGCTCCTTTTCCAGCTTATTAAGCATGTCCCAGGCTTTGCTGTAGGATAGAGCCATTTGATCACAGGCCTTTCTTACATGCTTAGTTTCATAAATCAAAAATAAAAGGAGCTTTACTCTTCCATTAAAAAATAAGCTTTCTTTTTCTAAAGTAATATTAAGATAAGGGTGAAGTATCGCTTTATTATGTTCCTCTAAATGCTCCTTCAGCTCCTGATGGTTATGAACACTGTAGAGTATCCCAGGATCTTCTACAGGCAGCCATACTCTCCGATCCTTCATGGTAGAAACGGCTCCTCTAAGGCCATTATCCCCAGAATAATCTATGATGCTTTGAAAAACCTCAGAGGATAGCAGTATTGGATGTCCACCCTTGTTTTTATAGGAAGGAGTTATTATAACGCCTTCTACTGAAAGCATCCTCCTTAGGGTATCGGGAGAAAACATGGGAACATTTACTGGTGAGAATATAACCCTATCACATTTTTCCTGAAGATATGATAAGCCAAGCTTTACTGAATCAAATAAGGGTGGTGATTCATAAGCTTCATTATGTATAAATATGGCACCGTAGCTTGAAAGCTGATATTTAATTTCCTCTTCCTGATGACCTGTTACTATAACTATAGGAAATATTCCAGCCTGACGAAAGGAGATTACTATTCTCTTGATGATAGGTATAGAGCCTACCTGAAGCATAGGTCTAGCCAGCTTACTGCTTGCTGCTGCTATTATCCCTCCTACATTGCTTATCTTCATAAAAAATCCCCCTTCCTATACGGCAACAATTTTAATATTTTGATTAAACAATCTACATTAATTATATCATAAAAGTTACATTTATTACAGAATATTCAAATTTACCAGAATAATAAAACGCCCAGCTAACCATAAGCCAGACGTTTCTGTACTATACTAGTTCTCCCCTATATAATCTATAGTATCCACTGGAAGCTTTTTTCTCTTTAACCTTTCTTCTACATAGGTCTTTACAAGATAATAAAAAACTGCAAAGGTAGGTACAGATAATATAAAGCCATAGAAGCCAAAAAGGCTACCTCCTACTAAAACGGCAAAAATTGCCCAAAAGGCAGGAAGCCCTACTCTTCCTCCCACCATCTTAGGATCAAGATAATTACAATCAAACTGCTGTAAGAGTATTAAAAACCCACCAAATATTAATCCATGTATAGGATTAGCTAACATTATTAATAAAGTGCTGGGTATACCTCCAATATATGGTCCAAAGAATGGAATAACATTAGTCACTCCTACTATTACACTCACTAGAAGAGAATATTTAGCTATGGCACTGAAGAATATTCCCAGCACCCCGGTAACTATAAAGCATAAAACTCCAATAATAGTTGAATCTAATATTTTTCCTAGTATCGCTGCAGAAAAAATGTAATTTACCTTTTTCATAGTTTTAATGAAAAATTCCGCTTTACTATCATCTAATAGAGCATAAGAAGCCTTCTTAAAGGAACCAAGAAATCTTTCTTTACCGCTAAGAAGATAAACAGAAAGAATTATTCCAACGAGGAGGTTGTATATAAGCCCCAGCACTCCCATAAGCCCCGAAGCAAGAACGGTAGCTATAGAACTGATTCTATCAGCTAAGTCTGTGGTAAGCCAGTGGTTTAAGTCTTGTGTAATCTCCTGGGTCAAAGTGAGGAAGCCCTCTGATACTGTATGGTTTTTGTCAGCAAAGCTCTGAATCTCACCTATAGCCGTATCTACATAGCCTGGAAATTCAGCAATTACTCCCTGTATACTAGCTATCAACTGTGGTATAACCAGCTTAAAAAGCAATATAATAGCAGAAATCATTAAAACTAGTGCTATGAATATGCTTATTGATCTAGTGCTCTTCTTTTCTCTAGCTGTAGGTTCCTCTTTTTTCATTAAAGTCCTTACCTTCAATATAGCCTTTTCGAAAAGCCTAACTAAAGGATTTATTAAAAAAGCTATCACTACACCGGTTAATATGGGCTTAAGGGCAGAATATAAAGCAGCTAAAGCATCTTTTACAGTATCACTTCGATAAATGAGAAAGAAAAATATTATCCCTGCTATAACCACATATATTGCTCCAAGACTTTTTTTAAATATGCCAGTCATTATTTTAGAATTATTATTTTTTGTGTCCTCCATCCCTAGGCTGTCTTCCTTTCTTTTCTTCTGTAGAATAACTGAATATTATGCTAACATAGGTTAATTATATATTCAATATGAAACTAAAGGCATTTAATCATTGGTCACATCCCCATTACCATTTACGGGAATCTCCTCTCCTAGGTATGTGGGCTCAGGCTTAATAATCACATATAGAAAATCCTTTACCCTTGCCAGAGACTCTCTAAGCTCTCTATAGCTTTGACCAGCATATTCTCTAGGATCTGCTGCTACTCCATAGGCTTCTAGTCCAAGTCCTTCTGCATCATAAAGTGCCCTATAAAGATGATACCCTTGTGTTACAATAATAATTTTCTTTGCCTTAAATACATCTCTGGCTCTATACATGCTTTCATAGGTAGAAAAGCCAGCATGGTCCATAAATATATCCTCAGAAGGAACTCCCCTTTCTATGGCAAAGTCCTTCATTACATTTACCTCATCATAATCCTTACTTCCATGGTCACCGCTCATTAAAAGCTTATCAGAAGCCCCCAGCTCATATAGCTCTATCCCCTGGAGAAGTCTATCATTAAGCATTGGACTTGGTGTATTATTCGCCCAAACACCAGCGCCTAAAATCAAAATACAATCAGCCTGAAGCTCTGAAGCCTCCTTAGGTGAAAGTATCTTATCCTTCACGGAGAACTTTATGTATAAGTTTATAATTGTGACGGAAGCTAGTCCAATAAATATAGCCAATAGGAATATAATCATCATTCGTTTTACTCCCTTTTTATCTCCAAATTTCCTAATCATTTATTTTTCTCCTTCTCTAAAACGAAAATGTCCATTTATCTTTCTATTATAATATACATTCTTTTATTACTAAGAGTTATTTCTTGAAAATAAAAAGTTGCATTAAATATTTACATTTTATTCCACGCAACGTATGCTTAATTATAAAAGGATATAACTGTCCTTTTATAGAAAATCACCTAAAGGAGAAGTTAATTATGTGTACAAGCTTTATTAAGAAAACAGAGGATAATTGGTTTGTTGCTATGAACTTTGATAATGATGGGATGAAATATAGTATAAATACTAAAAAGAAAGACTGGTTTATTGTTTATGTGGATACTGGTAAAGTAAAGGCTGCCTCCTTTGGAATTCATAAATCTGGAGTTTTCTTTAACAGTCTTTGTACTCCATCTAATGGTAAGGGCGACTATAGACGAGGCAAAGG
>JAEXSY010000410.1 GCA_023440105.1 Bacillota bacterium | reverse complement strand
AGTTTCTCAGGACTATTCATAGGGTTCTTATAATTTTCAATAAAAGACATAAAATCCTGAGCTATTTCAGGTCCTACATTTCCTTTTATTGCATTATATAAAATTGATGAAGAAAATTCATCCTTGTTATTTGCATATAAGGTATAGACCTTTGATACTCTCTCCCAGCTTCTAGGCGTTGCTTTTATGGTGGCTTTTAAATCTGGAGTATGAAGGTGCTGTGGAAAGGCTGAAATAAATTCTAGGATATGAGGATGAATATTTCCATCACTGCTCATCCCCCAGCTAATCCACTCTTTAGGTTCTGAGTCCATATATAGCCAAACAAATCTATCCTCCTGAGCCGGATCCATATCTACTACCTGATATTCACTATTTTCAAAGCCCTCATATCTTCCAGAAGGATTCATCGCTGCTGCAACCCTGACCTCCTCAGGCATTTTAAAGCCATTAATCTCTCTATTTAATATAAGATTCATAAGCTCCTGCTGTACTGCATGGTCACATCTGTTAAGCTCATCGATAAATAGAATTATCTTATTAGCTTTTTTACTCTCCAGGACTTCCTGTATTTCCATGAGCTTTGTATGAACTGCATATACGGTTCTCTTTATTTTTCTTACTCCTAGTGGTCCATGTATTTCTCCTTCCTCCACTGTAGGAAGACCACCTATCTCTCCTTCCTTTAATAGGTTCGCATCTATAGTAATAAGATAATAATCTTCATTTCTACAAAGCTGCTTTATTAAAGAGGTTTTACCTATACCGCTTTCCCCAATAATAAGCGGCACTTCTCCTGTCTTTATAACTAATTCTAATGTTTTTAGTGTCTCTTTAAAATTCAATGGTCTACTTCCTTTCTAACTGCTTTTATAAAGATAAGCAATAATCAACAGCAAACTTTTTAGCATTCCTGCTTCCAAAATCCCTTATAAAAGCAAGCTTATCCATCTCAAGTATCTCTAGCTCCATATAGTTTTTTATGTATTCAGGTTCTACCTGCTCCTCCTGAATTTTCTCCTTAATAAGCTCTACTGCCCAATCTACCTCTAAGCTATCGTAAAGGTATTTTAATACATTTATATTTTTCTTTATAAAGCTTCCTAGTTCTTCTTCACTGTAGCTATTTATATACATTATAGCCTCCGCGCTTCCTTCTAAAGCTTTAAGCTTTGTCTCAAAGAATGGCTCCTTTATATATCTTATGGCTCCCCAATATTTTGAAACAGCAAGAACCTGTGCTTCAATAGTCGGAAAAGCTATATACCTTATAGCATCATAATCCTTTTCTATTGCCTGGAGCTGCTGCTTGTTAGTAGGGTCTTTTATATGCTGAACAGCCCAGCCTTTTTCTTCTAAAGCTGCTTTTATCACAGCTTCCTCAGGTTTTTTTATATGCTTTAAGGCATTCCAATTCCCCTTAACAGCTAAAATTGCTGCCTGCTCAGAGGGTTCTAGAATATATTCCACAGACATAGGATCATTCTTTACAGCCAAGATCTGCAGCTCTTCACTAGGATTTATAATATATTGGATTACACTACCTTTAAGGGAAACTGCTAAAGTTTTTAATTCCTCTGAAGGTTCCTCTATATTTCTTATGTAAATAGGATTATCTTTTATAATCTTTTTTAGCTCTTCTATATCGTGCATATTAAATTTCCTTTCTTCATTGCATTTATCTAATTCCTTTTTTTCATTATAAAGGCTTAAAAATATAAAAAGGTACTGATATCAGCACCTAATTGTCTCTAAACTTTTCTATATCTTTTTGGATAGAATATAGCAAATTATTAAACTCCCAAACCTCACCATCATCAATGAGCTTATTTAAGGCTACCTGATAGCGGTTTGCCTCAGATATCTTCCCAATGGACATTAAGGTTAATATGCTATTCATTATGTTTGATATCACATCGGATTTTACCTCAAATAGCTTTTGAGCATCCTTTATTTCATCCTTTATTTCCAGCATTTCCGTATCTAACTGGAAGGCTGCATCTGCTGCACTTTTTAGCTTAAGTTTTATGTTATCAGGTATCTGCTGCTTATACTTATAGTTTAGTGAATGCTCTATTGTAGCCCAAAAGTTCATGGCAAGGGTCCTAATTTGAAACTCAGCTAATATTTCCTTTGTATCCTCAGCCATATTTACTGGATACTTTATAATAACATGATGACTTCTATAGCCGCTTACCTTGACATTATTTATATAGTCCTTCTCATACATAATCTGCATATCAGTTCTTTTTCTAAGAATTTCCACAACTTTTTCTATATCATCTACAAATTGACACATAACCCGGATACCGGCGATATCCTCCATTTCATACTGGAGCCTATCTATAGGGATTTCAAATTTATTAGCTTTTTCAAGAATACTTGAAACTTCCTTTACTCTTCCGGTAATAAATTCTATAGGAGAATATTCATTCTTTCTTCTATATTCCTTTCTAATGCTTCTGAGCTTTACCTTTAATTCCTCTACAGCTTGCTCATAAGGGGTTAAAAATGCCTTCCAATCTTTAATTACTGCCATTTATACCACCCTCTAATCCTCTTTTCTATATACATTATATCAGAATAAAATTATAATGCATCTAATTTTTTAAAGGAAACTATCGATAATAAAGTTATATGTTAATATGAGGAAATGAGGGTTGACTATGACACAGGATAAAATATCTGTAGCCTCAGCCATATACCAAAAAACAGTTAAGTGCCCTCTCTGCCAAAGGGAATTTAAAGAACCAGCACTTAAGACTTCTTCTCTTAGAATATTAAAAAGGGATAGTGATGATTTCACCTACTATAAGGGCGAAACTCCTTACTTCTATGAGGTTTTTTTATGTAACGGCTGCGGCTATGCTGCAATGAGCAATGATTTTAATAGCCTTAAGGATTACCAAAAGGAAAAAATCTTAAAAAATATAACAGTAAGATGGAATCCAAGATACTATAATACACCTTATGATGAGAGGATAGCCATAGAAAGATATAAGCTCGCCCTTATTACAGCTATGGTCTCTGAAGATAAAAAAAGCAAAATAGGCATGATACTATTAAGAATTTCCTGGATGTATAGGAGCTTAAAAGAAGCTGATGAGTTAATTTACCTAAAGGAAGCTCTTGGTGCCCTGTAGGATGCCTATAACTTAGAAGAATTCCCCATATGCAATCTAGATGAGCTGAATTTTAAATATCTTTTAGGTGAGCTTAACAGACGAGCTGGCAATGATAATGAAGCAATAAAATATCTTGGTGATGTTATAACCTCCTCTAAGGCTACCTCAAGGTTAAAGAACCTTGCTAGGGACCAAAGAGATAAAATCAAAAATAAATATTAAGGAGTGATAATATGAGACTATTTAATAGAAAAAAGAATTCTACAGAAGAAAATATGCACAATTTAGTTTCTGAAGTACCAGAGGAAGTACTAGAGATTAATGAGATAAATTCTCACAAAGAAATATTAGAAATAATAGAGGAAGCAAGAAGGCTCTATACTGAAAGCAGTGATATAAATACTTCCTTTGAAAGCTTTATGATTCAGAGCTCCGTACATAATAATGAGCTATCTAGAGTCTCCCTAACCTTAAGAGAATTTAATGATAGAATGGAAGATCTGGCTTACAATGTAACTAACGTCCATACCTCAGTGCTAGATACAGATAGAACTGCTGATAAAGGTATGATAACCTTAAAGGAACTTGACTCCTCTTTAGAAGATTTAAAGGAAGCCTTCAATATATCAAGTAATACTGTGGACTCCTTGGTTGGGAAGCTGGAATCAGTAAATACAATCACCGATTCCATAAGTCAGATAGCCTCTCAGACAAATCTTCTAGCTTTAAATGCTGCCATAGAAGCCGCAAGAGCCGGGGAGGCTGGTAAAGGCTTTTCAGTGGTTGCTGGAGAGGTAAGAAAGCTTGCAGAAAACTCTAAGCAAGCAGTACAGAGTATAACAAAAATCCTTGATGAAATTAAAAAGGATATACTTAATACCTCCTCCGCCGTTTCTCAGGGACATACAGCCTTAGAATATCAGCAAAAGAGCATAAATGCTTCTAAGGAAGCTTTTCAGGATATAAAGGCTTCTATTTTAGAAGCATCTAGTGAAATCGACAGCTTTATAATAAACCTAAGCACCACTTCAGAGAAAAAAGATGAGATTCTTAGCACCATAAATGAGCTTATTAAGGCCTCTGAAGCTAATAGTACAGACTTAGAGAGCTTAGGAAAAGCCATCAATAAAAAGACAGAGGAGCTTTACAATTTAAAGGATAAGCTTTCTGAATCAGATAACCTTCAATTAGTTTAAAAAAAGGGACCTCGCTAACGACTTACTAATCGTTAAAGCATGGTCCCTTTAAATTATTATTCAGTAACTGAACTGTACATAAAGTACTTAAAGCCTAATGGAGAGCTATAGAAGCCTTCAACCTTTTCACTGAGCATGTAGGTATCTACATAGTAGTATATTGGAGCAAGCATCCACTCTTTGAAAATTATATCCTCTGCCTTATGCATAAGCTCCATACGTTCTTTTGCATCAGAGGAGGCTTTTACCTTGGAAATAAGCTCATCATATTCTTTGTTTGACCATTGAGCATCATTATTTCCACCATCGGTTATCCACATATCTAAGAAGGTTATTGGATCATTATAGTCTGCTAGCCATCCATTACGAGCTATATCATACTCGCCGTTCTTACGGGTATTTAAGAAGGTTCCCCACTCCTGGGATACTAATTCAACCTTAACACCAATCTTTGACCACATATCCTGAAGTGCTTCACCAATCTGCTGATGACCGGTATTCTCATTATAGAGATATTCAAAGGTAGGTAGTCCTTCACCATTAGGGTATCCTGCCTTAGCAAGATGTTCCTTTGCCTTTACTAAGTTTCCTTCATAATCTTTTGGATCGTAGTAATCTCCTCCAACTTCTCTGAATTCTTTAGTAGGGTCTGCATCACTAAGTCCAGTGGATACAAAGGCTCCTGCAGGCTCTTGACCTGATTGTCCAATCTTCTCACAGATATAAACTCTATCAATTGCCAAGGTTAAAGCTGCACGAACATCTGGATTCTTTAAGAATTCATTTTCGGTGTTATAGCTCACATAGTAGGTTCCAAGCTGACCTTCCTTATAAAAGTCCTTTAGACTTGATAAACGCTCAAGCTCTGCATTAGGCATACTGTCTATGAATAACAGCTCCTTATTCTCATAAGCAGAAAGCTTTGCATTATCATCTTCCATGAGAACAAATTTAATTTCATCTGGGCCTAGTTTTTCATAGTTCCAATAATTTTCATTCTTTTCGAAAAGAATATAAGCGTCATGAACCCATTCCTTCATAACATAAGGTCCATTGCCTATATAGGTCGCAGCCTCAGTAGCCCAGCCTTCCTTGTCATTTTCCACTGTAGCCTTATGAACTGGAGCATATGCTGGAAAAGCACATAACTCGAGGAAGTATGGAGTTACGGATATTATCTTAACCTCTAATGTCTTTTCATCCTTTGCAGTTACATTCAGCTTACCATCCTCATAACCTTCTATAACTTCAAACATATAAGCGTAGTCTGCAGCTGTCTCAGGTGATATAGCTCTATTCCAGGAATAAACAAAATCCTCTGCAGTGAGTGGAGTTCCATCGCTCCATTTCAAATCATCGCGAAGGGTAAAGGTATAGGTTAATCCATCGTCACTAATCTTATAGGACTTAGCTTGACCCTCTGTAGGTACTCCATCCTTATCAAGAGTCATTAGACCTTCAAAGGCATGGTTGATTACAGTACCACCATCAACAGCTGAGTTAAGAGCTGGGTCAATAGTATCTGGCTCCGGTCCTACATTTATAGCTAAAGTAACTGGCTCTTTGGTACCTTTATCTTTACCATCATCAGTACCGGGGGATTTTTTGCCACAAGCTGTGAGAACAACACTAGCTGCCATCACAAGCCCCAGTACCATAGCTAGAGCTTTTATTTTTTTCATTTCAATTCCTCCCTTAAAATATTTATGTTAACTAAAATAACATACAGCTTAAATTTTTATTTCATTCCTTACTTCTAACCAATTTCCGCAAGCCTGTGACAAGATGCAAAATGACCAGTGCTAACTTCCCTAAATTCTGGCTCTTCCTCTGCACACCTTGGAATTGCGTATTGACATCGAGTACGAAAACGACACCCGCTAGGTGGATTTATAGGACTTGGTACATCCCCCTGTAGAACAATCCTCTGCCTCTTTTTGCTTTCACGAGGATCAGGTATCGGTATTGCTGATAGCAGGGACTTGGTATAGGGATGGATAGGATTCATGGCAATTTCTCTGCTGCTTCCTAGCTCTACCAGCTTACCCAGGTACATAACCCCTATTCTATTGGATATGTGCTTAACAACAGATAAATCATGGGCTATGAAAAGATAGGTTAAACCCAGGTCACTCTGAAGCTCTTCAAACATATTAACAATCTGAGCCTGAATAGATACATCCAGAGCTGAAACCGGCTCATCACAGACAATAAATTCAGGATTAACCGCAAGGGCTCTTGCAATTCCAATACGCTGTCTCTGACCACCAGAAAACTCATGAGGATATCTGTTAGCATGCTCACTATTTAATCCAACTCTACTGAGCATCTCTATTATTCTTTCCTGTCTTTCCTTCTTATTTACAGCAAGCTTATGAATATCTATAGGTTCAGCCACTATATCTGCAACAGTCATACGAGGATTAAGGGATGCATAAGGATCCTGAAAAACTATCTGCATCTTTTTCCTATAGGGAAGCATCTTTTTTTCTGTAATATCCTCCCCATTATAAATAATCCTTCCAGCTGTAGGCTCATAAAGTCTTAGTATCGTTCTTCCAGCTGAGCTCTTACCGCAGCCTGATTCACCTACGAGACCTAAGGTTTCTCCTTTATTTATATAAAAGGATACGTCATCCACAGCCTTTACATAATTCTTTTTAAAGATTCCTGCAGCTACAGGAAAG
>JAEXSY010000311.1 GCA_023440105.1 Bacillota bacterium | reverse complement strand
AAATAATAGTTTAGGTTATAATTAAATATATTGTATAGAATATTTAGAAAATATTTCCTGGGTATTTTATCCAATCACTTATTGATTATGCTATAATTAAATATAATTTAGTATTATAATAAAATATATTGAAATTATACTTTCATTTCATATTATAAGGAGAGTGCTTATGAAGAATCTTACAATACTAGTAGACTCCAGCTGTGACTTACCTTTACAGTTTATCAAGGATAATAATGTGCCTTATCTAGGCATAGCCGTAAACTTTAAGGGAAATGAGTATTTTGAGGACTTCGGTCAAACCTTAAGCTATAAAGAATTTTATGATGAGGTAAGAAAGGGTGAAATGCCTTCCACCTCTCAGATTAATTCCTATCGCTTTGAGGAGATGTTCAAAAAGCTCCATAAGGAAGGAAAATCTATTATTTATTTAGCATTTTCCTCTGCCTTAAGCGGAACCTATAACAGTGCATTAATGGCAAAAGAAGAGGTTATGAATGAATTCCCTGATGCAGATATCACAATTATAGATACCAAGGCTGCTTCTATGGGAGTAGGCCTTATAGTTTATTATGCCTATGAACTATTAAACAAAGGGGCTTCAAAGGAAGAGATTATAAAATGGGTAGAGGATAATATTCCTCACACAGTTCACTTTTTTACTGTGGATGATTTAAATCATTTAAAAAGAGGAGGAAGAGTATCTGCCACTAGCGCTGCTCTCGGAACCCTTCTAGCCATAAAGCCGGTACTCCACGTCAACGATTCAGGACAGCTTATTAATATCTCCAAGGCCAAGGGTAGGAAAAAAGCAATAAAAGAGCTTTTTGAAAACTTCGAAAAGCATGTTGTAAATCCTGAAGGACAGGTAGTATTCATAAGTCATGGAGATTGCCTTGAAGAGACAGAAGCCTTAGCTAATATGATCAAGGAAAAATATAAGGTTAAGGATGTAATCCTCAATCCTATAGGACCTGCCATTGGAAGCCATTCCGGTCCTGGAACTATAGCTCTTTTCTTCTTAGGTGATAACAGACAGCCCTAATGATTATTGAAGCATCAAAAGGCTTTAAGTATACAAATAAGTATCATTTCAAGCAGCAGGGCTAATAAAGCTTCTGCTGCTTTCTGTCATACTTACATTCTATAATATAAGTAAAAAACTATCAGCAAAAAGGAGATAGATGAATTTGAAGCATGTGAAAACCAATGCTATGAGAGTCCTAGATACTTCTAAAATAGAATATAAAACACACTCCTATGATACTTCTGACGGTCACATCGACGGAGTAAGTGTTGCCGAAAAGCTTAAGGAGCCCTTAGAGCAGGTATTTAAAACTCTGGTAACTAAAGGTCATACAGGAGCTAATTATGTATTCGTTATTCCTGTAGCTAAGGAGCTTAATCTCAAGACTGCTGCAAAAGCTGTTGGAGAAAAATCTGTGGAAATGATTAATGTAAAGGACATAAACAAGGTTACGGGCTACATACGCGGAGGATGCTCTCCCATAGGGATGAAAAGGCATTATACCACAGTAATAGATAAAGCCTGCGAATCCCTAGAAACAATGATAATAAGCGGTGGAAAAATAGGTTATCAGATAGAGCTGAAACCAGAAGCACTGATAAAATTAATAGATGCTAAGGTAGCAGAAATAACCTTTTAGTATTATTGACTTCGATTTTTAAGAATGTTACGATAAATTAACACATAATTTATGGAAATATAGAAGAATTATTATATGGAGCAATTAATGGAGAATAAGGTTAAAAAGGTACCTACAGAGGTTTTGTTTCAGCTGGTAGGTGAAAGCTTAAAAGAAAATAGAAATGCCATCTTCACTGTTACGGGAAACAGCATGTGGCCATTTATTGGACATGAAAGGGACCAGGTGGAGGTATCCCCTGTAAAGTGCAGTGAATTAAAAAAAGGAGACATAATACTTTTTAAAACTCCTAAGGGAGTCTATATACTTCACAGAATAATGAAGCTAACGGAAAAAGGAATGATAACTGCAGGCGATGGTAATACATATATAGATGGTGAATTTCCCAGAACTTGTGTCCTCGCTAAGGTTATTAAAATAATTAGAAAGGGCAAAACTCTTCACTGTGAGAGCCTTCCTTGGAGTTTTATATTCACTCTATGGAGAATAGCCTTTCCTATACGTCCCTTTCTTCTTAAAACAATTCTTTTCTTTTGTAGATTAAGAAAGAAAATAAAGGATTAAACAGAAACATTCCTCTGTTTAATCCTTATTTATTGCTTATAATAAAAACATCTATCACCGCTTCTATCTATGAATAGGAAGATTTTTACGAAAATGAGGCATGACTACCTTCTATTCCCGTGGTTATTATAAGCTTGGCTTCTATTCTTTCCTTAAGCTCTGGAACATGGGAAATTATCCCCACAAGACGTCCACTCTTTTGAAGCTCTATTAAAGTGGAAATAGCATTATCTAAGGATTCGGGATCCAATGTACCAAAGCCCTCATCCACAAACATGGTTTCCAGGCTTATACCGCCGGCATTGGCCTGAACTACATCGGCAAGACCAAGAGCCATGGAAAGAGAAGCCTTAAAGCTCTCTCCTCCAGAAAGAGTCTTAACATGTCTCGCCTTTCCTGTATAATTATCATAAACCTCTAAATCTAAGCCCTGTTGGTGACTGCCTTTAGTCTTCTCTTGTATCCTATAAAGGGCATACCTTCCTGAGGTCATCTTGTTAAGCCTCACATTAGCAGCAGTGATAATCTCATCAAAGTATGCTGCCAGCACATATCTTTCAAAGCTTATTCTCTCTGAATTAAAACCCCTTGAAACCTTGGACAGCTCCCCTATAACAGAATACTCCTCTTCTAGCTTTTCAAGGCTATCTTGAATTTTGTTTATAGCTTCCAGGTTTTTTTCATTCCCTGCAATCCTAGAGTAGATAAGCCTTTCTTTTTCACTAAGCTCGGTCTTTTCTCTTCCTTTAATGATAAGCTGCTCCTCAAGGCTTTCTAAGGAAACAGGCTCTGCTC
>JAEXSY010000304.1 GCA_023440105.1 Bacillota bacterium | reverse complement strand
TCTTGCAAATAAAACAGGCAAAGCCATTCCAAGTGGAGGACACATACCAGCACAAATCTTAGTAGCAGAAGGTCCAAATACTCCCTCAGCATTCAATGCATTTACAAAAGAACAAGCAGTTTTATTAATTGGACCTCCTAAATCACTACCCATCATAGCACCTATTATTCCACCCAATACTAATCTAGAACCACCTTGTAAGGTTTCCATCCAATTTAAAATCATATTTTGGAAAAGTGCTATTGGCTTGCCTATAACATATGTAAATAATATGCCTAATACCACAGTGGATAAAACAGGAATAATAAATATAGGCATAAGACCTTCTAGTCCAGTAGGAACCTTCCAAGTTTTCATCCATTTTACAACATATCCTGTTATGAGACCCATTATAAGTCCACCAATAAAACCTGCATTCAATTGGACCGCTAAATATCCTAGTGCTAATGCTGGCGCTATACCAGCTCTATCAGCAATTGAGTATGCTATTGCTGCAGCTAATACTGGAACAACAAAGAACATAGCTGATGTTCCAATTAAATTAATAGCATATCCAATACTATTAGGATCAGCACTACCAACATTATATCCACCTATCATCTTAGCTATAGCTTGAATAACACCGCCACCTACTATAACTGGAATCATGTAGGAAATACCAGTCATAACTGAGTTTTTAATATCAGTCAAAAACGATTTTTTCTTTTTATCATTACCTTTTCTCTGAATTTTTGCCATTATTCAATCGCCTCCAATAACTCTTTAATAATACTTACAGGATGTTTAATAGCTTCACTTACACCAACTTCAAGTGTTGGTATATCGTCAAATCTATTTGGATTCCTTATTTGAACATCAGATGCAATTATCGCACCATCAGCTCTTTTGATATCTTCTTCGGTTATTAGGTTTTCTGCTCCCTTTGCTCCTTGTGTTTCTACTTTAACTTCAACCCCTAGAGCGTCACCCGCTTTCTTTAAACTAGCAGCAGCCATATAAGTATGTGCTATGCCACAAATACAGCTACAAACACAAAGAATATACATAATTCTCACCCCACTCTTTTTAATATATTTTTTATATCTTTAACAGATTCAGCATTCACCAGGCCTTCGCGAAATGCATCATCCATAAGATTATACGAAAATGCACTAAGTATTTCTAAAAATGCATTTGATGCATTAACAGGAACAGCTAATAGGATTACAAATTTTACAGGTTCATCATCTAACGATTCCCAAGCTATACCTTTTTTAAGCTTTAGTAAAACAAAGCATGTATCTTTTACAGAGTCACTATGACAATGCGGTATTGCTATCCCCATTCCCATGCCAGTTGACATCTGAGCTTCACGTTCAAATACTGCCTTTTTAAAATCCTGTTTATTATAAATTTTCTTAGCATCCCATAGTAAATTGGAAGCTGTATCGATAACATCCTCCTTGCTATCAGCCTCTAAATCAAAGACTATTAGATTAGGATCAAGTATCTCTAAAAGCGTCATAATCTAACCTCCTGAATTAATTTTTTTAACTCTCTAAAATTTTCTATTTTTAAAATCTTATCAACAAATACCGGGTTCATATATAAACTTGATATAACAGTAAAAATATCTAAGAATTGATGCTGCATCCTCATATCTAGTCCAAGCATTAATACTATTTGCACTTTTTCATCTCCCCATTGAACTGGTTTTTTTAAGGTTATTAATCCAATACTAGGCTTCTTTATATGTCCCTCAAAGGGATGTGGAATTGAAAACAAGTGTCCAATAGCAGTACTGGATATCTCTTCCCTAGCTTTTATTGAAGAGAAGAATCCTTCATCAACGTATCCCTGCTGGTTCATTCGATTAGCTAAGATTCTAAGCACTTCATCTTGAGTTTTACAATCAAATCTAAATAAACAAATATCCTCATAAAAAAGATTTTCTAAGTTTTTCTTTTTAAGAGATATATCCATAGAGTTAGACCGATTAATCCAATTATTAATCAGTTCCTTATCTGATTCGCTTAACATAGGTGACACATTAATAATGTCTATTCCTTCAATATTAAGTGGAATTGTACTTATAACCAAGTCAACATTATTTCTATCAAGCCTTGTCTCGATCCTATTAGCAGAAAGCATTTGGGCAATATAAATATTAGGAAAACAATTTTCTATCCTAGCTCTCAAAAGTTGACTGCATCCAACACCAATTGTACATGCAATAGCAATATTTATCCTTCTTGTATAAGTTTTAGACTTATATCTTTCAAGAAACGCAGCTATATACATTGCTACATATGCTACTTCATCATCATTAACATATATATTCTGATCCTTTGTGTATAAGCAAATAATAAAGGCTGCAATCTCAAAGGCTAAAGGAAAATCATGCTTAATCCTATGTAAATATGGATTTTTAAGATTTGTTTTCGTTCTAAGCCTGATAAGAGTTGACTGCAGATGGACAACTAACGCTTTCAAAAGTACTTTATCGTTTAGAAAATCATATCCGTATACCAACTTAACTTCATCAAGCACCTGAACTATTTTTTCTTGAAGCATAGGAATATGAATCTGGGGTAGTATATCTTTTTCCGAGACTCCTTGTTTTGCACCTATTATATGAATAGAAAGATATGTGCTCTCTTCTGGATACAATTTTATAGATAAAAGACTTTCTACTTGTGAAATAATCCAATCTGATATCATCTTAATATTATCTGTTATAAGCATATCTTCAGGTCTGCTTTCAGGGCTATTAAAACCCTTCGTATTTCTTTCAACTGCAATAACTAAGTGCAGCAAAATAATATTAAAAGAAATATCTGTTATGTTTAAATTATATAATTCATCTGCCTTATAAAGAGTTTCCTTAATGTTTTCTATAATATATCCAGGGAAATAACTTGATAACCTATTGCCATCCAAAATAGAAGATCCTATAAGTCTCTGTATTATTTCAACCTCAAGTGCTCTTAAATTAATCTCCTTTCCGGCCAAACGTATACCAGTCTTTGCTTTCTTTTCAATGACAATATTGTATACTTCAAAAAGTTCCTTAAGCTCAGATATATCATTTGCTATAGTACTTTTACTAAAATATAAATCTTGACTAATTTGTGCCATTGTTATGTATGATTTTTCTCTAATTAGCTTCAATGCTACTTCATACCTACGACTATCAGTTATCTTATCGTTATCCTTGTACAATATACTTTCCAGATATTTCTTTCCAATATCAGAAAAACAGAGATGCATGCCAACACCTGGCTTTGTCTCAATCCAACATTCATTACTGTGAATTTTATCATTAATCTTTTTTATGTCTGCTTTAACCGTTCTGGAGCTTATATTTAAAGCTAGTGATATTTCGGATGTAGTAAAAGTGCGCTGTTCTCGATAAAGCATTTCTAGAATTTCTTTTTCTCTAACAAGCACTTATCCCCCCTCCTTTATGACACAAATATTTCTTTTTCTCAATTTTATCAACGGATTTTTTATATGTAAAGCTATTCATTTTCACTATTTTAGTGAAAAAATTTAATAAATTTATATGTTTTTTAAAATTAATTTACTATTATCTATTTTTGTCTATTCATTAATCTAAAAGACTCTTACATAATTCTAGTTATTTAATATATAAAAAGCTTACTCAGCACATATGGTTACGAAATATATCGTTATAAAACAATTAAATTCACAAACTAAGTGAAATTAATTTAATTGAATTTTTTATTATTGTATTTATAATTTTAAGTAGGTTAACGCTTCAACTATAATTCGTTATTATAGATAGTAATTTTATAATTTTTAAGGAGGTTTATATTTTGTTAGAATTTCAATACACAATTAAAGATCCTATAGGGCTGCACGCTCGTCCAGCTGGACTTCTAGTAAAAAAAATTAAAGATACTAAATGCAATATAAGTATAGAAAACGAACAAGGGAAAAGAGCTGATGCAAAAAAGGTATTTTCTATTATGGGACTAGGGGTTAAAAATGGAGAGACAGTTAAGGTAACAGTTGATGGAGATAATGAAGCTGAAGTATTTGAAATCCTGTGCTCTTTCTTTGAAGAAAATATCTAAAATGGTCTTTAAAATAAATATTTTTTACCCCTCTATTTACAACTAAATATTATACTATTAAAGGAAGGTATCAAATGAAAAATATAATAAGGTTTGGAATTATAGGAACCAATAAAATATCGCATAAATTTATGTCTGGAGCCCTTCAGCTTAAGGATTTTGAACTAACTGCAGTATATTCTCGAAAGGAAGAGACCGGGAGAGCCTTTGGAGATAATTATGGAGTAAAGAATATATTTACCGACTTAGAGGAGCTGGCAAAAAGTGATTTAATAGATGCCATATATATAGCTTCCCCTAACGCTCTTCATTATAGCCAAGCTATGACATTTTTAAATAATGGAAAGCATGTTCTTTGCGAAAAGGCCTTTGCTTCTAATTTAATAGAAGCAGAGAAAATGATAGAGACAGCAAGGGCTAATAACCTACTGATAATGGAGGCTATGAGGAGTACAGCTGTACCTAATTTTCTTGCAATAAGGGACAATTTGCATAAGCTTGGCACCATAAGAAGAGCATTATTTAGCAAATGTCAATATTCTTCTAGATATGACAGCTACAAGGCAGGACTTGTTATGAATGCCTTTAAAAGAGAGCTATCTAACGGAGCTCTTATGGATATAGGAGTTTATTGCATTCATCCTGCTATTGAGCTTTTTGGCAGCCCAAAGGAAATCATAGCTAGTAGTCAGTTCCTTGCTTCAGGGGTTGATGCTCAGGGAACCGCTATCCTAAAGTATGAAAATATGGATGCGGTGATGCTTTATTCAAAGGTGAGCAATTCTTATCTTCCTTGTGAAATTCAAGGGGAGGAAGGTGCGCTGATATCCTCTGATATCTATGATTTTAATAATGTCACTATAAGATACAGAGATGGAAGTGAGGAAGTGATTTCAAAGCCTCAGGAAATGGATAATATCTGCTATGAGATTGATGAATTTATAAAACTTGTTCAACAGGGAAAAATAGAATCCCAATTAAATAGTCATAAGAGAACCCTAGCTTCCCTTAAAGTTATGGATGAAATAAGAAGACAAATAGGCTTGTCTTTTCCTGCTGATGGAAAGTAATCGTATTTTTTGTTTAGATAGTATTACATTGAACACAACTTTTGAAACTAAATTCAAAAGTTGTGTTTTTTATTTAGATGTAATCTTTAAAAATAAATCTTTCTATAGCTTTGGCAGCTCCATCATTATTATTACTTAAAGTAATATAATCTCCATAGCCCTTAAGCTCCTTTAACGCATTTCCCATAACCACTCCCACTCCCGCTCTTTCTATCATGGTCATATCGTTGGCTCCATCTCCTATCGCCATAGTGTTCTTTAGTGATATATTACAAATATCTGCTATTGCTTCAAGTGCATTACCTTTATTAACCCCTAATGCATTTATCTCCAAATTAATATCAAAGGCATAACTAATCATGGTTCCTTCTATCTTTTGAAACTCCTTTAAAGCTTTATATTTTTCTTCTGCAGAATCAAAAAATATAATCATCTTCTCTATAGGATATTCCATAGCTAATATCGTTTCTCTAAGACCATGCTTCAAAATATATGTATCCAGCTCTTTCTGAAATTTACTAGCTTTTAAAGCTATTGTATTCTTGAAGCTTTTAGTACCCTTCTCTTTAAAAAAACAACCATTTATCAGCAATATAGGTCTTTCCCCTAATGAAACAGCTAGATCATACACAGCAACTGCTATTTCTTTGCTTAAGGGGTATTCTTTAATAACAGTGTTATTTTTTACATCTGTAATTACTGCTCCATTTGACGACGCTACATAGTTTATCCCTTTTATTTCAGATATAAATGGCAATACTGCTAATAATGGTCTCCCAGTAATAGGAACAAGTGTTACACCTTGCTCCGCAGCTTTATTTAAAACTTTAATGGTATATTCTGATATATTTTTATTATCATTTAATATTGTACCATCCATATCAAAGGCAATTAGTTTAATATCTTCTTTTAAAAAATCTTTCTTCATAAAATATTATTACAACTCCTTAAGCAAACCTACTTACTGGTTACTCTTAGTCACTCAGAATAACCCATACTTTTTTACACTACCTTTATTTCTATTCCCTCATCTTTAAATTTCTTTATCTCTTCTTTGGGTATTCTGCTATCAGTTATGATGGTATTGATATCATGAATATCTGCAAAGGTAACAAAGGCAAGCTTGTTAAACTTTGTGTAATCTACTAAGGCTATAACCACCTTAGAGGCCTTAATCATAGCCTTTTTCACCTCTGCCTCCTCTGAAGCAAAGGTCATTAGCCCCTGGTCAAAGTTTATTGAGCTAGTACCTAAAAAAACCTTATTAGCATTATAATTATGGAGCATCCTTTCTGTGTCAGGTCCTACGAATGTATAGTTATTGTCTCTTTTCAACCTTCCTCCTGTAACATATAGCGTTATATTTTCACAAAACAAAAGCTCATTAGCAATTAAAGCATCGTTAGTTATCACTATGATTCTTTTTTTCTTAATAAGCTTAGCGAGCTCCAGGGTGGTGGTTCCATTATCTAAAATAATAATATCTCCATCCTCAATATACTCCTCAGCGGCTTTCGCTATCAGCTCTTTTTCCACTGTATGCATTTTTCTTCTGTCCTTTATGGGAAATATGCTATTGTTATCAACCTTTAAAATAGCTCCTCCGTGTACTCTTTCTAAAAGTCCCATCTGCTCCATTTTTATAAGGTCTTGTCTTATGGTTTTTTCCGTTACATTTAATTCCTTGCTAAGAGTTTTTACATCTACATTTCCTTGTGCTTCTAATTTATCAGAGATAATCTGCATTCTTTTAACTAACATAATAAGCCTCCGTTTTTCAAATTCTATATAAAGCTAAATATTCCATCCTGGCCTAAAGCTTACTATTTTATTATACTAATAGCTTAAAGTTCTTTTAAAAGATATTTAAGTATATTAATGGAATAATTCAAGGATTTTTAAACTTATCCATTATCCTTTTGAAGAAATAAAGAAGTGCTCAGTAAGACTTCACTCCTACTGAGCTTATATTATTAATATAGTCTATTCCAATTAGTGAGTACTATTAAGTAAAAGCTCAATTATCTCTGCCAGCTTTCGCTCGCTACTTAACAGTCTCCTTTACTGCCTTTACAATATCCTCTACACTTGGATAGAAGGCATCCTCACAATTAGGAGCAAAAGGAATTATCATGTCTGGTGCTGCCACTCTTTTTATTGGACTCTTCAGGTACTTAAAGCCCTTCTCTCCAACGATGGCACTGACCTCTCCGCCAAAACCACCGGTAAGCGGGGCTTCATGTACAGTAATCAGTCTTCCTGTCTTCTTCACAGATTCCAATATCAGCTCCTCATCTAAGGGTTTTAAGGTTCTTGGATCTAACACCTCTACTTCAATTCCTTCCTTCGCAAGAACCTCTGCTGCCTCTAAGGATTTATGAACCATCCAGCCGGTAGCAACAATAGTAGCATCGCTGCCGCTTCTCTTTATTTCTCCCTTTCCTATTGGTACTACATAGTCTCCCTCTGGAACCTCTCCCTTTAGGGTCTTATACAGGTATTTTTGCTCAAAGAATAATACTGGATTATTGCTTCTTATCGCTGCTTTCATGAGACCCTTGGCGTCCTTTGGAGTGGACGGCATTATTATCGTAAGTCCTGGTGCATTCATAAAGGCAGCCTCTGGACTCTGGGAATGATTAAAGGAATATCTTCCTCCTCCACCGTAGGCAGTTCTAACCACCATGGGTACCTTTGTATCTCCTCCTAGTATATATCTCATCTTTGTAGCCTGATTTACAATCTGATCGGCACAGACGAAGAGGAAATCAGCATACATTATTTCTGCTACTGGTCTAAAGCCCATCATGGCACTTCCTACACAGGAGCCTAATATAGCTATTTCTGATATAGGAGTATTCATGACTCTTTCCCCGCCAAACTCATCATAAAGACCGCTAGTAACACCGTAGCAGCCACCGTACTTTGCTATATCTTCTCCAATTAAATATACAGTATCATCTCTTTTTAATTCTTCCCTAAGAGCTTCCTTTATAGCCTCTAAATATGTTAATTCAGCCATCTTTATTCCTCCTCATAAATCATAGTTCTTGGATCTAGGGTTTTCTCAATGTCAGGATATGCACATTCTTC
>JAEXSY010000239.1 GCA_023440105.1 Bacillota bacterium | reverse complement strand
GCTCACTGGTAAACAGACCATCGGAACCAAAAGGTATTTCTCTTAATAAATAGTATCTAACAGCGTCAACACCAAAATGATCAACTAAAACTACAGGATCTACCACATTCCCTTTTGATTTTGACATCTTGCCACCATCCACTAAGAGCCATCCATGACCAAAGACCTGCTTTGGAAGAGGAATATCTAGAGCCATAAGCATAATTGGCCAATAAATAGTATGGAAGCGAAGAATATCCTTACCTATAAGGTGTACGTCTGCTGGCCAATATTTCGTATACAGGTCAGTATTGTCACTGCCATAGCCTAAGGCTGTGATATAATTTGATAATGCATCTATCCATACATAGATTACATGACCATCATCAAAGGTAACAGGTATACCCCAGTCAAAGCTAGTTCTAGAAACGCAGAGGTCCTGGAGTCCTGGCTTTAAGAAGTTGTTCACCATCTCATTCTTTCTTGATTCTGGCTGAATGAACTCAGGGTTAGCTTCAATGTACTCTATAAGCCTAGGAGCATATTTGCTCATCTTAAAGAAGTATGCTTCTTCCTTGGCTTTTTCTACTGGTCTTCCACAATCAGGGCACTTTCCATCAACGAGCTGTGTTTCAGTCCAGAAGGCTTCATCAGGAGTACAGTACCAGCCCTCGTAGGAGCCCTTATATATATCTCCCTGGTCATAGAGCTTTTTGAATATATCCTGAACAGCTTTTATATGATAGTCATCAGTGGTTCTTATGAATTTATCATAGCTAATATTCATCAGCTTCCATAAATCCTTGATACCTGCAACAATTTCATCCACATACGCCTTTGGTGTTACTCCCTTTTCCTCGGCGATTCTTTGAATCTTCTGACCGTGTTCATCGGTGCCTGTGAGGAACATAACATCATAGCCTCTAAGCCTCTTATATCTTGCTATGGCATCAGCAGCAACGGTAGTATAGGTATTGCCAATATGAAGATTTGCTGATGGATAGTATATAGGCGTTGTTATATAATAGGTTTTCTTACACATTTTCTTCCCTCCTAAAAATTAAAAAGCCTCTATACGGATATTTTACCGTATAGAGGCGAAGATAATCGCGGTACCACTCTACTTTTCAGCACAAAGAAAGGCTGACTCATTAAACGACTCTGCAATTTAGCTGCATTTATCGTCCTCAGTATAACGGCTGAATCCGTATTTTCCTAACCAAAAGGCTCAGAAAATCTGCTCCGAGACCATGTTCATAAGGCTCAAAATCTTCGGCTTTCACCTAGCTCCGAATCTCTGTGGATTTTTGCTCTTACTACTCTTCTCTTCAAGGCATTTTATTCACATTATAGTACAATCATATGACATTAAATCCTCCTTGTCAACGACCTATTAACAAAAATATAGGCAGAGAACATAGGAGTGTGCTTAGAAAATTTACTACGTCATTATTAAAAAATCTATATCCCTTTATAAGCCTGTTAGCTTTTCCTTTATGGGAGCTTTTTTCTGTGATTATCTTCTCTTCCCCACAATAATACTGAGCTTGAAGGGTTGCTCCAAGAAAGCTGTCTATTATAGCTCCTATAAAACCTAGAAGAGTTATTATAAAAGGAGAAAAAATTATAATTATATTATATCCATAGGTCAGGAAGTAGATACATGAAAAAGAAAATCCTATGAATGCAGCTCCTAGAAAAGAGGCTAAGGTTCCTAAGGAGCTGACACCTCCAGACACCCCTGTTTCTATGGTTCTTCTGGTTATAATTGAAATAGGCTTTTTTCTGCTCAGAACACCTATCTCTGAGGCCCAGGTATCAGCATTTGCTTCCCCAAAGGCGGCAGCACAGCCCACTAAAAAGAGTGGATTATTAAAATAATAGAAGAGAGCCGCAAATACTAGACCCATTCCTCCATTAGCAAAAACCTGAAAGCAATCTCTTCTTGACCCCTTTTCATTTACTTTTTCCAGTGCAGTTTTCTTACCTTTGAAGATGTGAGATAAAATACTTGAGGAAACAAAGAATGCCACCATCATCCCTGAAGCTACAATTCCACCGAAATAATACATTAAGGTGCCTAATAACACTGCAGCTACAGCCCCGCTTAAGGAAAGAGACCTTTTCTTAAAAGCAGCTAAGGCTATAATTCCTGAAAATATTAATCCTATAATTAATTCCTTCATTGTATCCTCCTATAGTGCTGAAGCAATAATAGTATATAAGAAGGCTGTCCCAAGAGGAACAGTTAAATTATCAAAGCCATTAGGTGTATAAAGCTCTGCTATAGTTCCATAAAAAGCAATAGCTAGACTAGTCCAAAAGGGATTTAGCTCTGAATATATTACCATTATCACTATTGCTACAATAAAGGAAGCAAAGAACATTCCCAAGGTACCTTCAAGGGTTTTACCGCTTTTCTTAGGACCAAGGGGTATCTTACCCAGCTTTTCACCTATTACTGCAGCAATTCCATCACCGTAGCCCATTACCAGTATCCCTATGGCTCCTATATATGGTTCTCCTTTTTCACTAAAGGATAATAAGGCCAAAATAAATAAAGAAACAGCATAGTACACAGTACAATGTCATTAAGTTAACATTGAAGTATACCAAGACTTTTAAGATAAGGACAGGAGAATTCTATGTAAAAAAAGAATTCTTCTGTCTTTTTCTTAATTTTAGGCATCACAATAAGACAGATTAAATCTGCCAAAATTTCATTGTTCAATTATTTGAATTTATGCTACTCTATATAAGAAGCTTACAAATGTCTTGGTAATCATATTCCTATGGCGATGTCGGTTGGGCCGTATTGGGATTATATTCCTTGCAATAATGGCTTCTAAATTAGGTGATGTTGTTTTCCCTCTGTAGAATAATCTACACATATGTGTGGCTATGGAAAAATTAGCTTTGTAGGTGTATTTTCTTTGTTTTTTTGTTATGACTACGTGCGAGGTAATCATTTCAGCAAAGTTATACATTGTTAGACGTGCGTAGATTTCTTGATGGATACACATCGCCTTTTTTGAATGAAAATTCAATAAACCTATCGTATACTTTAAGTCTCTAAATGATGTCTCTATTCCCCATCTAGCCGCATAAAGCTTTTTAAGCTCTTCAGGTGGATAAGTGACGGATGGTAGGTTGGTTACAATTGTCTCATAGCTATCATCTGATATTGAAAATCTTACAATCCTAAAAGACAATTCATAAAATAAAGTCTTCTCAAATTTCTTGTTTTTGACAGGTAAGTAATCAAAAAGGTGTGTTGATGGAATAAGTTTATAGTTATTCC
>JAEXSY010000235.1 GCA_023440105.1 Bacillota bacterium | reverse complement strand
ATATAAAGGACTACAGAGGAATAACTCATACCATGTATAATGATATGGTGATTTAAGTAAAGGAAAAAGGAGCAGGTTATGGATAACAAACAAAGGATTATTGATTTCTGCAGGGAACTGAAGCTTACTAAGGTTGGCTTTGTAAGATGCAGGCCCTTTGAGGAACTTAGGCCTCTCTTGGAAGAAAGAAAGGCTCAAGGAACTGAGAACCCCTTTGAAGAAAAAGATATTGACAAAAGACTGAATCCTTTTATATATATGCAGGAGGGAAAGACTATAATTTCTATAGCTTTCCCTTATTTACATAAGGCAGAGCTAAGAGAGGATTATGGTTTTTCAGTTTATACCAGAGGCTATGATTATCATAGAGTAGTTAAGAGCTATCTAGAAAAAATCTGCAACTTTATTGAAAGCTTGGGTGGAAAGGCTGTAGCCTTTACAGATAATAATGCCCTTCCGGAAAGATATATTGCATATTTAAGCGGAATAGGCTTTATAGGCAAAAATAACATGCTTATAACTCATGAATATGGTTCCTATGTTTTTTTGGGAGAAATAATTACCGATTTAGAGCTTCTAGAGGATTGCCCTGACAGAAGTTTTGAGAAGATGGAAAGATATGTAGAATGCGGAGAGGAATGCACTCTCTGCTTTGATGAATGCCCAACTAAGGCTATAAATGCAGGAAAGAAAAACGCTAATATCTGTCTTTCCTTTTTAACACAAAAGAAGGATCTAGAGGACAAATGGCTTCCTGAGCTTTCTGGAAGACTCTTTGGCTGCGACTCCTGCCAAAAAAAATGCAGATATAATCAGCTTGTTAGATTTTCTCCTCTTGAGGAGTTTAAGCCTCATAAGCATATGGAGGACCATGACATTCATGAGATTAAGAATCTTGATAAGAGAACCTTCAAGGAAAAATATCTAATAACCTCCTGTGGTTGGAGGGGAAAGGCAGTTCTACAAAGAAATGCTTTAATAAGAAGTGCGTTATTTGATAAGGATGATATAAAAGCCTTTACATCAAATTCTGAGTATCTTATGGAATATAAGGATAGAATAATTAGGATTAAAGAATCAGGAATCTTAGAGAAGCTAGAGAAGCGAAAAAGCAAAAGGAAGCCTGTATCCACCTGTGCAGTGCAGCCACTGCCAAAGACTACTGAGGAATAGCAATTGATGTTATAATATATAGTGTTTAATTATTTTCCGAAAGGAATGATAGGCTTTGAAGAAAAGAACTAAGCAGGTATTGGAGCTTTTAAAGGAAGAATATCCTGATGCTCGCTGTGAGTTAGAGCATGAAACACCTTTTCAGCTGTTAGTTTCTACTATATTATCAGCACAGACAACAGATAAAAAGGTTAATGAGGTAACCTATGGGCTGTATAAGGATTACCCTGATTTAGATGCCTTTTTGACCCTTACAGAGGAAGAATTAGCGCAGAGGATAAAAACTATAGGCCTTTATAAAAATAAGGCCAAAAATATTATAAAAATGTGCCATCAGTTAAAGGAAAATTTTGATGGTCAGGTACCAAATACCATGGAAGGTATAACCTCCCTAGCAGGAGCTGGCAGAAAAACAGCCAATGTGGTTTTATCTAATGCCTTTGGAGTCCCAGCTATTGCTGTGGATACTCATGTTTTTAGAGTGTCCAACAGAATAGGTCTTGCTAATGGAAAAAATGTTGAGATTACAGAAGAGCAGCTTATGAAGGAGCTCCCTAAAAAGGAATGGTCTCTAGCTCATCATCTGATTATATTTCACGGAAGACGATGCTGCTATGCTAGAAAGCCAGACTGTGGACGGTGCGTCATAAGAGAACACTGTGATTATTACAAAGCTCTTATGAAGGCTAATAAATCTGTGAAGAAAAATGAAAAAGCGTCAAAATAAAGAGCTTGACTTAAGCTAATCAGCTTAAGTCAAGCTCTGATATTTTAAGATAATATATATAATTTCTTTTAGTTTACATCCTCAAGTCTTTTGTCTAAAGCCTTCTCAAGAATTTTCGGATCTCTAAGGCATCTTCTGAAGATCTTCATGGACTTAGCAAAATAGAGACCATCGCAGAATCTTTCATCAGTTACAAGCCCTAGGGTTAGAACCTTTTTTGCTTCTAGAATATCATTGTTAAGTGGAACAGCCTTAAGCTTTTCTTTTCCTAGTGCAATAAATATACCAGTAGTTCCAAATTCATAAACATGATGATAAATATATCTGAGGCCTATGGATTTTAAATTAGTTACAAAAAATGAGGTGTGAAAGGGACTTGCCTTTATCACGGCTTTAGGGAGCATATCACGCTTGTCCAAAAACATTAGGGTATTAACTGCAAGCTTAATTAGAGGTCCTGGGATTGACATAAGAAGTCCAGCCAGCTTATCTGTATCATTGCTTTTGGTATTTTGTGTTTCATAAACTATCTTATCCACCGCCTCAGAAATCTCCTGAAGGGTTTCCGTCCCTTCAAAGCAGAGCTTTACAGTGGTTCCAGCAGAATCATCCCTTAAGGTCCTATGAACTACGAAGGAAACCCATATTTTAGGTCTTGTGTATATCCTTCCATTCATAACAAATCTATTGAGAGCCGGACGGAGAGCTATTGTTCTAACCATAGCAGCTATTACAATTTTCATATAATTATAGTCAAGCCCCTCTGATTTTTTTAGCTTAATATAATCATCTAAGGGATCACATAGAAAATCATCATTGAATAAGTTTTGAGAATCCGTACGGGTCTTCATAATATACGGAACGATTCTTTGAAAGGGTTCTACATTATGGATC
>JAEXSY010000217.1 GCA_023440105.1 Bacillota bacterium | reverse complement strand
AGCCTGGCCGCTTCAATAATATCATGAGGAAATGAACGCGCTGCCTGCCTGAAAAGCATAATCATAAAAGGGGTAGATATAGCTGGTAGTACCAGGGCTCCCCAGCTGTTTATCATATTCCAATTGGAGAACATTTTAAAAAGCGGAATCATTATAGCTATAAAAGGAAGCATCATGGCAGTGAGCAGTACAGTCATCAAAAGATCCTTACCTTTATCGTGATAAATCTCGAAGCCGTATCCAGCAATGGAGCAGATAAGCATAGTAAATACTGTTAGCAATACTGCATTTCTAAAGGAATTGTACATTGCAAGGGCCAGATTCTGATTTTCAATGAGTGTTTTAAAGTTTTCAATAAGATATGTGCCAGGAATCAATCTTCCTCTTACAATATCAATGCTCGCATTAGTTGCTCCTGAAAACATATAGTACAGTGGAAATATTGATATAATACTTACAAGAATTAATATAATGTATTCAACTACTAATTTAGATTTATTCACGGCTATCACCTACCTTCATTTGAATTGCTGACAACACAGCAATAGTAATAAGAATAATCACTGAAATGGCAGCAGCATAATTAAAGTTTGGTGTTCCTACAAAGGAAATATCATAAATATAATGGGCAAGAGTCATTGTTGATTTTCCGGGGCCTCCACTAGTAAGATTTACCGATTCGTCAAAGAGCTGCAGAGTACCTGATGTAGACATAATGGCAGTGAGCAAAATCGTTGGTTTTAGCAATGGAATCGTAATTTTTGTAAATTGCTTAAAAGAAGATGCACCATCAATACGACTTGCTTCATATATAGAGTTATCAATATTTTGAAGTCCAGCTAGATAAAATACCATATTATAACCCGTCCATCTCCAGATTAAGGCTATGATAATTACAAACCTTGCTGCCCAGGCATTCTGAAACCAGGCAACGCTCTCTAGTCCTATAGCCTGCAGCATGGAATTTATCAGTCCATCATTTGCAAATAATGATTTAAAAATCATGGAATATGATACAAGAGATGTGGCACAGGGAAGGAAAATCATTGTCCTAAATAGTCCCTTACCTTTAACCTTTGAATTATGCAGTAATTGTGCTAATGCTAATGCCAAAATCAGCATTATTGGAACCTGAACTACAAAATAAAAGGCAGTATTAAACAAGCTTTGTTTAAAGGTAGCATCTTTTAAAATTCTGCCGTAATTAAATATTCCTACCCATCTTTCAGCACCACCCATCCCTCTTCTGAAGGAAAGGATAATTGCCTGAAGCATAGGGTAAAAATAAAATATGAATATAAGTATAGCCGCTGGTAGTAAAAACGCCCAACCTATCAAATTGTGTTTTTTCTCTAGATTTAATTTAGTGCTCTTTTTTTTCAAATTTTACCTCCTAACAAACAGCTTTCCCTACTCATAAAGCAGCCTATTGAGCAACAGTACCAGGAATACAAGAGCTGTATTCCCGGTACTTAGATACACTTTATTACTTATTTAAAATTAACCACCAATATTAAACTCTACTGTTTCCTGTGCATTCTTCATTTCAGATTGTATATCTGCATTGTTCTGGATAACATTTGTGATTGCATCGGTTAATGCACTTCTTATGTCTGAATAGTATGCACCGGTATCAAAGGTAGGCACTTTTCCAGCAAAGTTAACTACATCTGCATATACCTTTTGTCCACCATAGAAATCGGAAGCTTCCTGATAAACAGCTGAATCTGCTGCTGGTAGATAGCTTGAAATTGCTCCAGCATTCTTAAGTAAAGTATCATATAGCTCAGTGCTTGCACCAAAGGTTGACTTTAAGAAATCAAAGGCTAGCTCTGCATTCTTAGTATTTGAGGATACTGCCCAGCTTGCACCGCCGCAGTTAGCATAGTTTGTAGCTCCTTTAACGCCATCTAGTGCTGGCATATTAACGATAGACCATTTTCCTGCTTGATCATCTGCTGCCTGAATGGATGCCATAATCCAGCTTCCATTGATAACTCCAGCAGCTTTTCCATCATTCATAGATGCTATATACTGATCCCAGTCTGTATACTCAACCATTATTCCTTGATCTATTAACTTTTTATATACTTCCATTGACTGCTTTAATGCTTCGTTATTTTCTATGTTAACCTTGCCATCCTTCATAGGTGAAGAACCTGCTGATTGAAGCATTTCTAGTAGAAGTTCAGAGCCTCCGGAGGTTGTAAGCATTGGTAAGCCTGTCTTATCTTTTACAGTCTTTCCAAGCTCCAAAAACTTGGACCATGTAATATCCTTGAAGTCATCTACCTTAAGTCCAGCCTCAGTTACTATATCTGAACGAATTGCCATGATGGATGTAGAATTGTCAAAAGGAACACCATAGTTTTTCTTATTTATAACGGAATCAGCGAGCTTTCCACTGGAGAACTGGCTAAAATCAATACCTGAATCTGTTAATTCCATAAAAACATCTGGGAAGTTTGTTACATTCTTGTTGAAGGAATAATCCTGCATTAAAAATATGTCTGGAAGAGTGCTATAATCCCCTGCTGTAGCAGCTGTAATCAGCTTGGTTTCTATATCACTATATACGTTTTCTTGAATTTCAAGCTTAAAATCGGGATGGTCTTTCTGATAGATTTTTTCTGCTTCTTTCAGTGCATAAATATTAAAGTTTGGATCCCAAGCCCATACTGTCAGTGTTTCTCCTTCAGCAGATACTTGTCCTTTGTTATCTGTTTCTGAATCCTTGCCTGTACTATTATC
>JAEXSY010000148.1 GCA_023440105.1 Bacillota bacterium | reverse complement strand
AAACTCCGAATCGGAGAGAATTTAGTTTGATTCCTATAAAGCCGTAAAGACTGTAACTGCGTTCTATTTCTTCCTCGGCGTCTAGAGACCAAGGATTAGCCATGCCTATACCGATTAATCTATCAGGATACTTTAGAACTGAGGTGTAGGTAGCGAGATTATCTACATATTCTGATTGGCATATAGCTATAGACCTATCCACTGAGTACTTATTCATAACGTTGATAAGCTTTTCGTCAGAGCAATCATATTCATTACCTTTTTTTATACCTATGTTAGTTAGCATATCTATAATCATTTCAATTTCCTCCTAGGAAAGCTAAATATTAAACAGCCTTCTTGCATTATCACATAGAACCATTTCTAGAGCCTCTTTATTATTTATGGCAGATTTAAACTTTTCGATTTCCAAATGAAAATAGCTGGCATCTGGTGTTCCTGAACCTAAGAGTAGCTTAGATGGGCCTACTGAGCCAAGAGCCCTCATAAGTTTTTGATTCATTGCTGCTGTTGGATCTAAGTAGACGTTTTGATACTTCTTGGCCATTGATATAGCTGATGAGCCTTCATAATTAAACCCCATGTACCCTATAATAACCGGAACCTTAGGAAAAGTTTCGGCAATATCTTTAAAGAGAATCGGAGAGGAAAAAGCATCGGCAGTACCATAAATCCAAACAGGCACACCGTAGCCTTCACATATTTTAAAGAGAGGGGATAGTAGCTCTATATAATCTACAGGAAAACCATGACGTATTGGGTCAAGCCTTAAGCCTTTAAAGCCTTTAGCAAGTCCTGCTTCAAGATTATCCTCTGCTTTGGTATCCCAAGGATTTACGGTATATAGTCCTATAAGCCTATCGGGGTATTTATTTACAGCTGACTCTACATAATCATTGTCAATGAGCTCTGAAAAACATGATACTACAGCAATATCTACAGAAGCTTCTTTCATTTCCTTAAGGAGATCCTCTGGGCTTCTCACTCCCTTTACTCTTCTCTTTCCGATGGAATTATTAATATCTATAATCATAGTAACCCTCCTACCGAAATAGATTGTAATGTTCAAAATCATTGATATATAATTATAATAACATTATTATCATACAAAATCAAACCTAAATATACTAAAATAAAACCAATAACCCATTTAGTGGCTATTATTTAGTATTTTATAGTGACTTTATAATAAAATTGCTATTTAATCTGATAATTCAATATTGGTATGGTTAAAAAAAGTTCTATTTGAGTATTATTTAAAATGCTTATATTGCTGTGAATAATCTTACGGAAATATTACCTAATGCAGCTTATAAGGTAAGATAAAGGGTGAAAGATTAACATTTATTTTAGGGAAAAAAATCATTAGAGTTCGGAAAAGTTTGAAAATGTACTGAAATAGTGCTATAATAAACTTAAAAGATACTTATATTACAGAATCAAGTATCGTTAATTATCGTGTTATTTCTTTTATAGTAAAAAGTGGAGGTAGAAAATGAATATCGGGAAAGAAAAGCTTATTAAAATCTATGAATTGATGTATTTGACCCGAAGGTTTGATGAGGTGGCTACCACATTAAACAAAGAGAAGAGAATTATAGGAAGCATCCATGCAGGGGTAGGTGAGGAAGCTGCTTCTGTGGGAATAACTATGGCATTATCAGAAAATGACTATATATCACCTTCCTATAGAGATTTGGGAGCGATGCTGGCAGGTGGAATGACCACCCTTGAGGTTATGGGAATGCTCTATGCTAAGGAATGCGGATGTACTAAGGGAAGAACAAGGCTTATGCATTTTGGAGATCTTAAGAGGAAGATATTACCTCCGAATCCTATACTGGGAGCATCCACAGCCATAGCAAACGGTGTTGCTCTGGCTAATAAGAAAAAGAATAACAACAGTGTTGTAGTTAACATAATCGGCGACGGTACAAGCAATGAGGGGTCAATCCATGAGGCCATGAACTTTGCCTCGGTGTATAAGCTTCCGATAGTTTTCTGTATAGTAAACAATCATTACGCCTGGTCAACACCAACCTCAGATATCATCAAGGTGGATATACTGGCAGATAGGGCTAAGGCTTACGGTTTTCCTGGTTATGTGGCCAACGGTAATGATGTGCTAGAGACCTATGAGACAGTATACAATGCAGTGGAAAGAGCTAGAAGAGGAGAAGGACCTTCCCTCGTTGAGGTGAGAGCTTACCGCTGGTCGGGACATTCAGGGAATGACAAAAATGTCTATAGAACAGAGGATGAGATGATAAGATGGAGGCAGGATGATAGCGTGCAAAAGTTTGAAAACTATCTTAATGCTGTAGGGGTATTGGATGAAGCTTCTACGAAAGAAATAAAGGTCTCTGTAGAAAAGGAAATAGAGGATGCCATAAGGATGTCGGAAGAATGTGCATATCCTGACATTGAGAAAACCCTAGATCCAAGAACTATGATTTATGAGGAGGAATAAAGATGGCTGAATTAACATATTTAGAGGCTATAAAGGAAGCTCTTAGGGAAGAATTAAA
>JAEXSY010000100.1 GCA_023440105.1 Bacillota bacterium | reverse complement strand
TTAGCAGACTTCCCCTGGAAGCTTTCTATACTACAATATCTTTTGATATTTTATGGACTTAGGCTTCTTATGCTGATAGCTGTAGCATTTTTGGTAATGGCTCTTTCTCTTTTTGCAAAGAAAACAGAGCAGGCTATAGCCATAGCCTCAGCAGTTATACTTCTTCCAGCGGCGATTTCCATGATGGAAATTCTGGATTTAGGAAACCTTTCTCTCCTTAGGATTATAGGAGTAGTAGAGATTACATCTTCCACTAGGGGACCTCAGCAGGTACTTCCCTTTGCAGGGGTATTTATCCTGGGGGCTTTGTCCCTAATTGTATTGACCTTTAAGCTGAAAGATTATAAGGAGTGAGGCAGACTGATGAAGCTTATATTTGATGGTATATCTAAATGGTATGGTAAAAAATGCGCATTAGAGAACTTTTCCGTAACCATGAAGGAAGGTATTTATGGCATATTAGGTCCCAATGGTGCTGGAAAGAGCACTCTAATGAATCTTCTTACGGATAATGTGAAAAGAAATGAAGGCTCCATCCTCTATAATGATAAGGATATCCTCTCTTTAGGAAAGGAATTCAGGAAGCTAGTAGGCTATATGCCACAGCAGCAGGGGATGTATGATGAATTTACTGCTAATCAGTTCCTCTATTATATGGGAGGAATAAAAGGCATAAGTAATAAAGCTATAAAGGTTCAGAGTGCTGAGCTTCTGGAGATGGTAGGCCTCTATGGAGAAAAAGATAAGAAGCTAGGAGAATTCTCTGGAGGAATGAAGCAGAGGGTCCTTCTAGCCCAAGCTCTTATGGGAGAGCCGGAAATATTAATCCTTGATGAGCCCACAGCAGGTCTTGACCCTGAGGAAAGAATACGTATAAGAAACTATATATCAGAGATATCTCAAAATAAAATAGTTATACTGGCAACCCATGTAGTGGGAGATATAGAAAGCATAGCAGACCAGGTGCTTCTCATGCAGGGAGGAAGACTCCTTAAGATGGCTGCCCCACTAGAGCTTATCGGAAGCATTGAAGGCAAGGTAGTGGAAATAATCTGCAGCCCCTCAGAGCTTCATGACTATCAGAAAAAATACAACATAGGCAATGTATTTCAGAGCCGTGAAGGCATGGTCCTAAGAATAGTTGGAGACAACCACCCAGAAGACTATAGCAGGACTATAGATAATATAAGTCTTGAGGATGTGTATTTATATTATTTGAAGAAGGAACAGAGGAATTAGTATAAAGTCCTAATCAGAAGGATATTCTGGTTAGGGCTTTTATTATGCCATAATGTATTTATAACCATAATAAGTTATTTGTGTAAAATATTTGTTGTTATGCAATGGGAGATGATACAATATATTTATATTGGTAGTTGGAGATTACGGGGGGACATCTATGTATTGTACTAAATGTGGACATGAAGCAAAAGATAATGAAAAGTACTGTGGTAACTGCGGCAATTTTCTAGAGAGCGACGAGGAAATTAATCTATCTAAAGAAGATAGAGGGCCTGATGAAGACCCTAAGAAACCTAAAAGAAAAAATAGTAAATGGATAATTGCTGTTGTATTAGTAATTATATTTGTTGTAGGTGGTTATTTAGGAATTAAATATTTTTCTCCGGAGCCAGATGATAAAAGACAAGCCCTGGGGAATAATTCTGATAGTGAAACTAAAAGTGGAACTGATAGTGAAACCGAAAGAGAGCCAGCTTTTCCTAAGGAGCTTACGGCCTTTGGAAGGTTCCTATTTGAAGGAAAATGGCTTGAGAATAATACTTATTATGTAGATGATCCTGACTCAGTAACCTTTTTAATAGTAGACCTTAATCAGGATGGAATAAAAGAGCTTGCTGTATTTCAGGAATATGGAGATTTTACAGCTAATGGAGAAGTAACTACTTATTTATTAGTATATGATAAAGAACAGGTTCGTTTAGATAATATAGGTGGTAGTTATTATGGGTATAGCTTGAAATATAATTATTTACTCACTGGGAGCTCTCATGGAGGTATTAATAATACTTCAGCATATACTTTAAACGAGAATAACAGTATTGAGAATGTATATTCCTTGAGAGATAACAAAGGTGAAGCACCTCCTTATACCTTTACCATTAATGAGGAGGAGGTTACGGAGAGAAAATATGATTCTTTAATAGCCTCCTTTGAAGTAAATAATACAGGAGAGTATGAGCCAGAGAGATTTTCGTCAGAAAATCTTAAAACTCACTTTAACATACAAAGCATTTCGAAGGGTGAAGTAAATAAAGAGGACCTAGTATTTAAAGCTGAAGAAGTAATGGATGGTGAAACTTGCACCTTTTATGTTAGGGCAAACACCTCTAATGGAGATAAGGTATGGGAGAGGAATTGGAAGGATATAATTCGCACTGAGCTCCCTACGGCATCGGATTACAAACTATATGAGGATATGCTTTTAATAGCAATCCAGGGAGAAGTATACTCCTTAGATATATATACAGGTGATATTCTTTGGCACGTCTATGGAGGGGCAGGTGGTATGGCGCCGGTAATTGATAATAGTTCCAAGGTAATATACATGGCTGGTTATTATGATGGAACTGTTACTGCCATCAGCCTCCAGGGGAGTATATTATGGACAGAATATCTTCCTAAGGATATTTATTGGCCTTATAATATTACAATTTCTAATAATGTGATTATCGTATACTGTGAGAATGCTATATGCAGCTATGATAAAGAAGGGGGAGCTGTTGATATAAGCTATAAACCTGACGTAGAGGATGTGTCAAATATCTATGCTTCTTCTGTTTTAGATGAATATAAAGGAATAGTATATTATCCTAATAATATTATAGACGGGAATATGAAAACTGCCTGGGTAGAAAATGTAAGTGGTTACGGAGAAGGAGAATATATAGAGATATTCTTTATGGGCTCAGTTGATATTTCACAGCTTCAGCTTATAAACGGTTATTCAAAGTCACAGGAACTGTATTATAAGAATAATAGAGCTAAGAAGATAAGGATAACCTTTTCTAATGGAGAATACATTGAAAGTACCTTAGAAGATGGTATTCTAGACTTTCAGAATATTTATTTTGATAGAACCTTCAACACATATAGCATAAAAATAACTATCCTTGAGGCCTATCCAGGAAGTCATTATGACGATACCTGTATTTCTGAGGTGAGATGGAATTAAAG
>JAEXSY010000501.1 GCA_023440105.1 Bacillota bacterium | reverse complement strand
ATATCTGCCTAATTGTCATGCAATAAAACAGAGAAAAGAGATGGAAAGAATCAATTCTTCCATCCCTTTTCTTAAGACCTGTCTTTAGCTCAATGTTAACTTAATGACATTGCTCTGTAATTAGAGTGTTTTTTCACATTTGATAATATACTATGCCTTCTGAAGTCCTTTTGTTTCCGCTTCTTCGCTGAAATCCAGCCTCCATAGCCTATAAAGGAAAAATATAGAAGTAACAGCAGATATTCCGTCGGAGATTGGATAAGATAACCATGCTCCATTGACTCCTAGGTAATTAACCATTATCAACACTACTGGAATGAATACCACTAACTGTCTATACACTGACAAAAGAAAAGAACTCCTTGCATCTCCTATAGACTGATAGAAATAGATAGCAATATAATATATACCTACCACAGGCAGTATGGAAATACTTATTCTGAAGGCCCTTACGGTTTCAGCTAATAGTGCTTTATCCTCCAGGAAGAATCCAATAATATTATTTGAAAATATAACTAGTATAGCCCAAAAAATAACCGATATAAAGGATACCACCTTTAATGCAAGCTTCAAGGTCTTTTTCATCTCATCATAATTTCCTGCACCGTAATTATAAGCTACTATGGGCTGCATAGCTGAGCTGATTCCTATGATAGCAATAAACATAAACATAGATATTTTAGTTATAACTCCTACCATAACTATTGCAGCGTCACCGCCTCTGCTGAGGAGAAGATTATTTAAAATGATTGATACCACGGCATCAGAGATTTCTATCACGAAGGTAGAAAAACCAATGGTTATTATCGTTCCTATTATCCCAATAGATACAGAGCTCTTTACCTTTATTCCATTTAAGGAATAATAATTCTTAACCTTTAAAAATTTACTCAAGGTATAAAAGAATGCTATAGCCTGTGATAAGGTCGTTGCGATGGCTGCTCCTTCAATTCCAAAGGATAAAACAGCAACCAATAATAAATCAATAAATACATTGATTATCGCTCCTAGGGAGTTTGAGTAGAGAGTTATCTTTGTATCACCTAAAGCAGTCATAATAGAACACATAGTGATTGAGAGTCCCTGGAATAAACCTCCAAGGATTATTATACTTATATACTTATCTGCATAGTCAAAGGTAGCAGTGCTTGCTCCTAAGAAGTATATTATTCTATCTTTAAAAATATATAAATAGCCTATGGTAATTAATAAAATAATAGAAGTTAAAAGAATGGAATTTTTTATAGTAACTTTTAATTCACCAATATTCTTTTCACCTAAATGCTTTGCTACTAAAGTAGTAGCACCCACACCTACAAGAAGAGCCAGAGCACTTAAAAGTCTCTGAACAGGAAAGGCCAGGGTCAAGGCAGCAATTGCCTCAGTGCCAACATATCTTCCTACGAATACCGTATCAACCATGTTATATAACTCTACTACTAATAAAGATATAATTGCTGGTATTGCAAATCGAAGAAGTGTAGTTTTAGTATTTCCTGAAGTAAAAATTTTATTGTCCATAGCTATAAACACCTCCTTTTTAATTCTTGGTTTACGCTATAGAATCTTTCCTACCTTCTTATTATGCCATCTGCAGCATTTATTTTCTTTCACTAATAAACTTAGTTAAAAGGACTAATACGCTTTTCTTCATTTTTATATTTTCTACCAAAAAGCAAAAAACACCTACAGAAGAGGTGTTTTTATACTTCTTTAATAATTATTAATACTGCTCCATAGGAATTTATGGTTCTTCTAATATTTATTACAGTAGATTTTTTACTGTATTGAAAGTCTATCTTGGGGAATGAGGCTTTATGCATTATCTCCTCTTCTTCCTTGTTCAGCCTCTTTGGCCTTCCCATGGACTGCCAGTAATTATAGGAGGAGCCAAAGCTCTCATCTATTTGATAGCTTATTATTCTGGCATTAGAAGTCACATTGGTTATATTAATAGAATAATCTCTTTGGATAGCTCTGTGTATTGCTCTCGCTTTATTATATTTCTCAAAAGGTAATAGCTCCTCTATTTCTTCTCCATGGCTATAAATTAAAATCTGATATCCCCCTTGACCTTTGGTGGCGATATATCCATCTCCTGAAGCTATTAGGGTGTCTCCCAATTTGTTGAGTAAATAATAGGCATAATAGGATGGTTTTCTTATTCCCTTGTCGTTCATAATACCTGGATAGCCAAAGAATACCTCATTGGTTATCCTTACTTCTCTCTCTAATATATCATAGGGCCTAAGATAACTAGGATTTTTCTTTTCTTTATTTATATGATGTATTATAAAAGGGAGCATATAAGCTGTATCATATATATAGTTCACATCTAAAGGGTTTTTATCCGACTCTCTTATAACCTCTAAGGAATGTTTATCCTCGAGAAGCTCTTTTAATGCTTCCTCCTCCTTTTCTGTAAGTTCAGATGAAAGAAGAAAGGAAAATCTGTTAAAGACCACCGTCTCCATCTCCATAAAGTATTCTATAAAATTCGTCAGTACTGAAGTAAGATTATCTCCACTAAAGAGCTTGTTATCAATTTTTATTAGAGGTATCAGCTCTATGCTTTCTACATATTCTATGACTGTCCTTACCCTGCTCCAGTTATAAAAGCTGTTTCCCGGGAATATGCCCATATCAGTGGAAATAACATTTTCTAAAAGGCCATATATAAAGCCTATCTCTCTCTGAAGGTCTTCCAGCATATTCTTATTGTCCTCAATTAAAAGATCAAATGCTTCACCTAAGTTTATATATTCTTTAAATTCCTTTTTAAATTCGCCTAAGTCCCTGGCCCCATTTATATCAATTTTCAATATTTTATTTATGAAGTTATATCGTTCATAATCCTCAATATAAGGAGTGACTCTGTTTAATGCCTCTTCTATAGGAAGGTTAATAAGCTGCTTCTGCTTTTCATATTCCTTTTCAGAAACCTTATGTTTTTTTCTAAACTGTGCGGGAGTCATATGAAAATTCAGTTTAAAATGCTTATTAAAATATCTCGTATGGGAAAAGCCTACCTCTAATGAAATATCAGATAAAGTCATATCTGTATCTAATAAAAGCTTTATAGACTCCTGAACTCTAGTAAGATTTATAAGGTCTGTGAAGGAATAACCTGTAGCATATTTTATTTCATGAGAAAGATAATTTGTACTTAGGAATTCCTTTTCAGCTATGTCCTGCAGAGTGATATTATTATTGTAATTATTATAAATATACTTAGATATTCTATGATATCTCTCCAGCTCTTCTCCAGCCTCTTTCAGCTCTTCCTGATCATACACTAAATAATTAAAATTATTAATTAAATGATACAGCAGATCTATTAGATTTCTCTCTATATATTCATCATAATCTTCTCTTCTTTGAATTGCCTCACAAAGAATAATTGATAAAAAGGTCCTGAGCTCCTCATAAGCTTCTCCCTGCTGAGAATTGTTACCTTCAGAATTAGTATAAAAAAACATATTCTTGATATCGTTATAATATTTTTCAAAAAAAAGCGGGTCTATATGAAAAATTAAAACCTCGTTATCCTCATCACTATAAAGCCTGTGGGCTTCATCAATATTTACTATTTCTAAATTATTTTCTTTTACCTTAATAGTATCAGTATCTATGGTTATGTAAACTGATCCCTTAAGGACATATATGATTTCTATAGAGTTCTGCCAGTGTATAGGATAATTAATGACCCTGCAATAAGTAATATTAACTGGTAAATCAGAAGGATAGGTTATGTATTCTTTTCTCATTCTTATCACTCCTTAGACTTATAATTATAGCATACTTTGACAGACTTTATTATCCATATACTGTAATGAATTTATATAAAATAGATTACGTTTAGATACTACTAATATTTGATTAGCTTCACGTTATCAATAACAATTAAGCTTATTGGACATAATATAGTTGAATCATAATTATTCAGAGTAAAGGTGGTGGATGATATTAACAAGAAAACTATAAAAATAGGATCTTCTATATTTGCAGTGGGTGCGGGGGTAGTTGCCATCGCAAGAAGTAGTAAAAAGCTGGCAGATAAAAGAGAATTAAAAAAACGTTTAGCTATAGAGCATAAGAACTATCAAAATACTGAAAGAGATAATAATATGAAAAATAGCAAAGGCATATATTATTCCAGTGGTAATTATGAGGCTTTTGCTCGTCCTGAGAAGCCTAAAGGTGTTGATAATAAATCCGCTTATCTAGTAGGTAGTGGCTTGGCTTCCCTTGCAGCAGCTTGTTTCCTTGTACGTGATGCTCAGATGCCTGGTAAAAATATTCACATTTTAGAGGCCATGGACATTGCTGGTGGTTCCTGCGATGGTATAAATGATCCAACTAGAGGATTCATAATGGGTAGTGTAAAGTGAGTTATGAAAACTCAGAGTCTAAAAATAGACTCAATTAGAACCTTTAAAACTGTAGATAGTAAGGCCTGTAGAGCAGATGTGCCGCCCTTTACGGCACACAAAACAATGCTCT
>JAEXSY010000461.1 GCA_023440105.1 Bacillota bacterium | reverse complement strand
TTCTCTTGCCCCTTCAGCAAGTTCTTGAATTCTTCCGTGGTATATAAATCCGCCTCTGTCGAATACTACTTCAGTAATTCCTTTATCTAAAGCCTTCTTAGCAATAAGCTGACCTACCTTCTTAGCTGCCTCTTTATTGCTGCCTAAGCCTTCAAAATCCTTATCTAAGCTAGATGCTGAAACTAAAGTTACTCCCTTAACATCATCGATGATCTGAGCGTAAATGTTCTTTTCGCTTCTATAAACCGCAAATCTAGGTCTCTCAGCAGTACCAGAAACTTTTTTACGCACTCTCAAATGACGTTTCTGTCTTTGTTCACGTCTATCTTCCTTTTTGAACATTTAGTTCACTCCTTTCCTATTACTTCTTACCAGTTTTACCTTCCTTACGTCTGATAACTTCGTTATCATACTTGATTCCTTTACCCTTATAAGGTTCTGGTAATCTCCAGCTTCTGATATCAGCGGAAATTGCTCCAACCTTTTCCTTGTCGATTCCCTTAACAGCTACTTTGTTTGCTGCTAATATTTCAAAGGTTATTCCTTCTGGAGCTTCTACCTCAACTGGGTGTGAGTATCCTAAATTCATTACTAATTTTTTACCTTGAAGCTGTGCTCTGTATCCAACACCTATAAGCTCTAAAGTCTTTTGATATCCTTCTGTAACACCAACTACCATGTTATTGATTAACGCTCTTGTTAATCCATGAAGAGCTCTATGTTCTTTAACATCACTTGGTCTAGTCACAACTATAGAATTATCTTCCATAGCAATATTTATATCTTTGTGCATAGCCTTGGTAAGCTCACCCTTAGGTCCTTTAACAGTTACTACGTTCTCTGGAGAAACAGTAACAGTTACACCGGCTGGTACAGCTATTGGCATTTTACCAACTCTTGACATAATCGCACCTCCTGTATTTCTGCTCTTGCCTGTAACATTCATCGTTACGTTAGTTTTTAATGTAATGGAGTCCATTACCTGTTATATTCAAATTTATATATTTATTTCTGAGGCCCTATTACCAAATGTAGCAGAGAACTTCTCCACCAAGACCTTCTTTTCTTGCTGCTCTATCTGTCATTATACCCTTAGATGTTGATATTACTGCAACTCCTAATCCGTTAAGTACCTTTGGAGTTTCTTCCTTCTTGCAGTAAACTCTAAGACCTGGCTTAGATATTCTTCTTAAACCAGTTATAACTCTTTCTTTGTTGCTGCCATATTTAAGAGCAACTCTCATCATTGGAACAACACCATCAGTGTATTCTTCTACACCTTTGATATATCCTTCTTCAAGTAATATATTAACAATTGCCTTCTTCACGTTGGAGGAAGGAATTTCTACTATTTCATGTTTTACAGCATTTGCATTTCTAATACGTGTTAGCAAATCTGCGATAGGATCTGTCATAACCATGTATATATGCCTCCTTTCATTACACTATGATTTACCAGCTTGCTTTTTTGCAGCCAGGAATTTCACCCTTATAAGCGAGCTCTCTAAAGCATATTCTGCAGATACCATACTTCTTAAGAACTGCATGAGGTCTTCCGCAAAGTCTACATCTAGTATAAGCTCTTGTTTGATACTTAGGTTCTTTTTTCCATTTTTCGATTAAAGCCTTACGTGCCACGTTCTTCCCTCCTTATTATTGAGCAAATGGCATACCAAGAAATCTTAATAATTCTCTTGCTTCCTCGTCTGTCTTTGCAGTAGTTACAAATACGATATCCATTCCTCTAACCTTATCAACCTTATCGTATTCTATTTCTGGGAATATAAGCTGCTCTTTGATACCTAATGCATAGTTACCTCTACCATCGAAAGCCTTAGAAGAAACACCTCTAAAGTCTCTTACTCTTGGAAGTGCTATGGACATAAGCTTATCAGCGAACTCATACATTTTTTGCTTTCTAAGAGTAACCTTACAACCTATAGGCATATTTTCTCTTATCTTAAAGTTAGCTACTGATTTCTTTGCTCTTGTAATAACGGGTTTTTGACCTGCAATAATTTGTAAATCAGCTAATGCAGAATCCAGTACCTTGGAATTTTCTTTAGCTTCACCGATTCCCATATTTATTATTACTTTTTCTAGCTTTGGTACTTCCATTATATTTTTATAACCGAACTTTTCCATTAAAGCTGGAACAACTTCGTTTGTATACTTCTCTTGAAGTCTTGGAATCATTTAATGTACCTCCTTTCAAAGATTAAAGTTCTTTGCTGCACTTCTTACATACTCGAACTTTTGTGCCATCTTCTTTTATTTTATTGGATATTCTGGTTACTGTTTTGCAGTTTTTGCAGTAAAGCATAACCTTTGAGCTGTAAATAGGTGCTTCTGTCTTTATGATTCCACCCTGCATATTGCTCTTGCTTGGCTTTTCATGCTTACTTACTATGTTAACATCCTTAACGATAACTCTACCAGTCTTAGGCATAACAGCTAAAACTTCACCAACTTTGCCTTTATCCTTACCTGAAACGACCATAACTGTGTCATTCTTTTTTACGTGTAATTTCACCTTAGCCACCTCCTAATCTTATAGAACTTCTGGTGCTAAAGATAATATTTTGTTATACTCTTTATCTCTAAGCTCCCTAGCTACTGGTCCGAAAATACGTGTTCCTCTTGGGTTTTTATCTTCTTTTATTATAACAGCTGCATTTTCATCAAATCTTATATAAGATCCATCAGCTCTTCTTAATCCTTTTACAGATCTAACTATAACGGCTTTAACAACATCACCTTTTTTAACAACTCCGCCTGGTGTTGCACTTTTAACGCTAGCAACTATTGTATCACCAATGTTTCCATACTTTCTTTTGGATCCGCCTAATACTCTGATGCACATAATTTCTTTAGCTCCTGAATTATCTGCAACATTAAGTAAAGTTTGTTGTTGTATCATGAAATAAACCTCCTTTCAGTACGTAACATACTATTTCGCTCTTTCGATAACCTCTACCATTCTCCATCTCTTATCCTTAGATAATGGTCTAGTTTCCATTATTAATACTCTATCGTTTAATTTTGCATCATTATTTTCATCATGAGCCTTAAACTTGGTAGTTCTGTTAACAGTCTTACCATATAGTGGATGTCTTACCTTAGTCTCTACAGCAACTACTATTGATTTATCCATCTTATCGGAAACTACTCTTCCGATTCTAGTCTTTCTATATGCTCTTTCCATGGGGCGAACCTCCTTTCAGATTACTGTTCAAATGCCCTTTTCAGTTCTTCTTCTCTCATTATAGTCTTAATTTGGGCGATAGACTTTTTAACTTCCCTAATTCTCATAGGGTTTTCAAGCTGGCCTGTAGCTAGCTGGAATCTTAAGTTGAATAATTCAGTCTTAAGATCGTTAAGCTTAACCATTAACTCTTGAGTATTGCTGGTTTTAAGTTCTCTTAACTCTCTAGCCTTCATTACTTTCACCACCCATTTCTTCGAAATCTTTTCTTGTTACGAACTTAGTCTTAACAGGTAGTTTATGTTGAGCAAGTCTCATAGCTTCTCTTGCAGTTTCTTCGTTAACTCCTGATAATTCAAATAAAACTCTGCCTGGTTTTACAACTGCAACCCAGTACTCTGGTGAACCCTTACCGGAACCCATACGAGTTTCAGCTGGTTTTTCAGTTATTGGCTTATCGGGGAAAATCTTTATCCAAAGTTTTCCTCCTCTTCTTATATATCTATTGATTGCAACTCTGGCTGCTTCTATTTGGTTGCTAGTGATCCAGCCACATTCAGTTGCTTGAATTGCGTAATCTCCATAGGCAATAAAGTTACCTCTAGTTGCCTTTCCTCTCATATTGCCTTTTTGCACCTTACGATGTTTAACTCTTTTAGGCATTAACATGACGAATTCCTCCTTTCCTATGCATTAGCTCTTTCTTCATCAGCCTTTTTCACTGGAAGAACTTCTCCTTTATAAACCCAAACCTTAACACCGATCTTTCCGTAGGTAGTATTTGCTTCAGCAAATCCATATTCTATATCAGCTCTTAATGTTTGAAGTGGAATAGTTCCTTCATGATATTGCTCTGTTCTAGCGATTTCAGCTCCACCTAATCTTCCTGCACAAGCTGTTTTAACACCTTTTGCTCCTGCTCTCATTGCTCTTTGAATAGTCTGCTTCATTGCTCTTCTGAAGGAAATTCTCTTCTCAAGCTGTGCAGCTATGTTTTCAGCCATTAATTGAGCATTTGATTCTGTGTTCTTAACTTCTACGATATTGATTAATATATTATTAAGTCCTAAGTTTTCTTTTAAATTCTTCTTAAGAGTTTCAATACCTGAACCACCTTTACCGATTACAACACCTGGCTTAGCAGTATATATATTTAACTTAACTCTCTTTGCAGCTCTTTCTATTTCTATTTTAGAAATTCCTGAGTTGAAAAGTTGTGCTTTAACGTATTTCCTGATTTTTTGGTCTTCTATAAGGTTATCAGCAAAATTTCTCTTATCTGCGAACCATTTTGCATCCCAGTCCTTAATAACGCCAACTCTTAATCCGTGAGGATGTACTTTTTGTCCCACTCTTTTTTCCCTCCTTCTTTTTAAGCTCTTTCCTTAACTACTACAGTTATGTGGCTAGTTTTCTTATGAATGCTGAATGCTCTACCTTGAGCATGAGGTCTGAATCTCTTAAGGATTGGACCTTGACCAACATAAGCCTCAGACACATATAATCTATCCTTTTCAAGATTTAGATTATTTTCTGCATTTGCTACAGCTGATTTTAATACTTTGTTTACTACAACAGCTGCATCCTTTGGAGTATATTCTAAAATGGCAATAGCCTCATTGATTTGTTTTCCTCTAATTAAGTCAAGAACTACTCCAACCTTCATTGGAGACATTCTAACATATTTAGCTATAGCTCTAGCTTCCATTCATGTTTCCTCCTTTCTCAGGCACTATTTTCTTTTGGAAGTTTTCTCGTTATTCACATGGCCTCTATAAGTTCTAGTTAAAGCGAACTCACCTAGCTTATGTCCAACCATATCTTCGGAAATATATACTGGAACATGCTTTCTTCCATCATGAACAGCTATTGTATGACCGATCATCTGTGGAA
>JAEXSY010000460.1 GCA_023440105.1 Bacillota bacterium | reverse complement strand
CTTCCCTAACATCCCAATAGGTGTTAGTGAATATGGCTGTGAAGCGTTAAACTGGCATACATCAGATCCTCAGCAGGGAGATTACACAGAAGAATATCAGGCATACTACCATGAAGAATTAATAAAGCAGTTATTTACAAGGCCATATATCTGGGCAACTCATGTATGGAATATGTTTGACTTCGGTGCCGATGCTCGTAACGAAGGTGGAGAAAACGGCCAAAACCATAAAGGGCTTGTTACCTTTGATCGTAAATATAAAAAGGATGCCTTCTATGCATACAAGGCATGGTTATCTGATGAACCTTTTGTACACATCTGCGGAAAGCGCTATGTAGATCGTGTAGAAGAATCAACAAAGGTTACAGTATACTCCAATCTTCCAGAGGTAGAACTCTTCGTAAATGGTGAAAGCCTTGGAAAGCAAAAGAGTGAGGATCACTTCTTCTATTTCCAGGTGCCAAACGATGGAGAAACTACCATAACAGCAGTAGCTGGTGACTGTAAGGATGAAAGCCATATCAGAAAGGTAGAAGTATTTAACGAAGCTTACCGCTTAAAAGAAAAGGGAGCAGTACTTAACTGGTTTGATATTACAGAGGTTGAAGGACACTACTCTTTAAATGATAAGGTAGAAAGTATAATGAAATCTACTGAAGGAAAGGCATGGTTTACTGGTTTATTTGAGCTAATGGCCAAGGACCAAGGTGATAATCCTATGATTAAAGCAGATAACATGGGACCTATGATGCAGATGATTGGCAGCTTTACTGTTCTAAGATTAATAAGCCTTATGGGAGCAGCTGGTGTAAAGATGACTAAAGAAGAGATGCTTGCTCTAAATGATCAGTTAAACAAAATTAAGAAAGCATAATATAAAAAAAGCTCGGAAGTGAAGTTCCGAGCTTTAATTTTAAGGTTATCTTTTGTGCTGCCCTGCATATATCTCCTTATATTCACTGGGTGAAATCCCATATTCCTTCTTGAAGGCACGGTAAAAGCTGGAGTAATCCTTGAAGCCGGATTGAAGATATGCTTCATTGATTTCCCTATTAGATAAAATTGCATCTGTGCAAAGGGATAGTCTTTTTTTAGTAATGAACTGATGGATTGATAATCCTATATTTTCTTTAAATACATGAGCAATATGATATTTGCTCACATAGAATTCCTTTGCCAGCCTTTCTAGGGATAAGTCACCGTCTAAGTGCTGCTCAATATATAGAATAAGATTCTGATATAGACTCTGTATTTCCTTCTGAGTTCGTGGATGCTCCATCTCATATACGGAACGGTTAAGGTGAAGAACCAGGTCGTTGACACAGAGCTGAACCTTAGCGGATTTACCGAAGCGGTCAAAATGAAGCTCTTCAATAAGGTTCATTACCTTTGACTGAAGAGAGTTAAAAGCAATCACATCATAATGATAAATGTATTTTTTGCTGATCATAACATGCTGCATTAGATAACCATAATCGGAAGAGATTTTCATGAGATTCTTGCAATATTCTGGGGTAATCCAGAAAATGAAGCGCTGATAGGGTACAGATTTATCTATAATATCAATGCGATGCTGCACCTTAGGAGGAATCAAAATAACATCCCCGGGTTTTAAAGGGTAGCTTTTTTCACCGATGTGAATAGCAACCTCACCGCCTAGAAATATATAAAATTCATAATAGCTGTGGCTATGGTTGTGAACGCTAGTCATATTTGTGTCGCTGTAATAATATATTTCGTAATCCCTGGACAACATATATTGTCTTGGATTAAATGAAGTTCTTAATTCCTTTTTCATATTCCCTTTTGCCCTCCTGTTCAGGGGATAATATATCACAAAACCGCAACTTTTACAATGTGCATAACAATATGCCCAATGGGATATCATAAAATATGATATATAATTGAATTATCACGAATAAGAACAATTTACCTAAGATAGAGAGGAGCAATTACCATGGAAATGACCTTAAGATGGTATGGAGCCAAATTTGACACAGTTACTTTACAACAAATAAGACAGATCCCAGGAGTTACAGGAGTTATAACTACATTATATGATACAGTACCAGGTGAAGTATGGAGCAGAGAACGCATCCGTGCAATGAAAGAGGAAGTAGAGGCAGCAGGACTTCATATTGCTGGTATAGAGAGCGTTAACATCCACGATGCAATAAAAACTGGTGCGCCAGAGAGAGAACAGTATATAGAAAATTATATAAAGACTCTAGAAAATCTTGGACAGGAAGGAATACATCTTGTATGCTACAATTTCATGCCTGTATTTGACTGGACTCGTACAGAATTAGCACGTGTAAGACCAGATGGATCCACTGTACTTGCTTATACTCAGGAAGCAGTTGATGCCTTAGACCCAGAGAAGATGTTCGACTCTATAGCAGGAGATATGAATGGAACAGTTATGCCAGGCTGGGAACCAGAGCGTATGGCAAAGGTAAAAGAATTATTCGAAATGTACAAAGATGTTGATGATGAGAAGCTATTTGAGAACTTAAAATACTTCTTAGAAAGAATCATGCCTGTATGTGACAAATATGATATCAACATGGCAATTCATCCTGATGATCCAGCATGGAGCGTATTCGGACTTCCACGTATCATAATTAATAAGGAAAATATTCTAAGAATGATGAAGATGGTAGATAATCCACATAATGGAGTTACCTTCTGCTCAGGTTCTTATGGAACTAACCTCAATAATGATCTTCCAGATATGATTCGTTCCCTAAAAGGAAGAGTTCATTTTGCACATGTACGTAACCTAAAATTCAACTCTCCAACAGACTTCGAAGAAGCAGCTCATTTATCTTCTGATGGAACCTTCGATATGTATGATATCGTGAAGGCTCTTTATGAGATAGGCTTTACAGGACCAATAAGACCAGACCACGGACGTATGATCTGGGGAGAAGTAGCAATGCCAGGCTATGGTCTTTTTGACAGAGCCCTTGGAGCAACGTATATAAATGGGTTATGGGAAGCAATTGCTAAAGCTGATTCAAAAAAATAAGAGAGGTTGATTACCATGATTTTAAATAAAGCTGGATTAGAAAATAGAGCAGAATGGGAAGGAAAGGGATACTCCCTTCCAAAGTTTGACCATGATAGTGTTACAAAAGCAACTAAAGAGAATCCTTTCTGGATTCACTTTGGAGCAGGAAATCTATTCCGTGCCTTTCACGCTAATGTAGCACAGAACTTACTAAACGCTGGAGTTATAGATAGAGGAATCATAGTTGCAGAAGGCTTTGATTACGAAATTGTTGAAAAGATGAATCGTCCTCATGATGATTATTCAATTCTTGTAACATTAAAAGCTGATGGATCTGTGGAAAAGACTGTTGTAGGTAGTGTTGTTGAGTCCTGCATTTTAGATTCTGAAAATGAGGCAGAGTTCAATCGATTAAGAGAGATATTCTCAAAAGAATCTCTTCAGATGGCTACATTTACAATAACAGAAAAAGGCTACAGCCTCGTAAACGGAAAGGGAGAGCTTCTTCCAGCCGTTGAAGCTGACTTTGCAGCAGGTCCTAAAAAGCCAGCAAGCTACATCGGTAAGGTAGCTTCACTTCTTTACACCCGTTATCAAAATGGTGCCGCTCCAATAGCCATGGTAAGCACAGATAACTGCTCCCATAATGGAGATAAGCTTTATGCAGCAGTTAATGCCTTTGCAGAAAAATGGAGTGAAAATAAACTGGTAGAGGAAGGCTTCCTTTCCTACATTAATGATAAAAATAAGGTTTCCTTTCCATGGTCAATGATTGATAAAATCACTCCAAGACCAGATGCTTCAGTAGAGGAAATTCTTAAAAATGATGGGATAGAAGGACTTGAACCAGTTATAACTTCTAAGAACACTTATGTTGCACCTTTTGTAAATGCTGAGGAATGTGAATACCTTGTTATTGAAGATGCCTTCCCTAATGGACGTCCAGCACTTGAAAAAGGTGGACTAATGTTCACAGATAGAGAAACTGTAGATAAGGTGGAAAGAATGAAGGTATGTACCTGCTTGAATCCACTTCATACAGCCTTAGCAGTATACGGATGTCTTCTTGGTTATGAAAAAATCTCTGATGAGATGAAGGATGCTGATTTAAAGAAATTAGTTGAGACAATAGGATATGTAGAAGGCCTTCCAGTGGTTGTTAACCCAGGAGTTATCAATCCTAAAGAATTTATAGATACAGTGCTTAATGTACGTATTCCTAATCCATTTATGCCTGATACACCTCAGAGAATTGCAACAGATACTTCACAAAAGCTGGCAATCCGTTTTGGTGAGACAATAAAGAATTACCGCAAAGAAGGAAAGGATCTTAAGGAATTAAAGCTTATTCCATTAGTATTTGCTGGATGGTTAAGATACCTTATGGCTGTGGATGACAATGGTAAGAAGTTTGAACTTAGCCCAGATCCGCTATTAGAAACAGTTTGCCCATATGTTTCCAAGTTCACTCTAGGAGAAAATGCTGATGTAGAAGCTACATTAAAGCCAGTTCTTGAAGACGAGAAAATCTTCGGAGTAAATCTTTATGAAGTTGGTATGGCAGAGACAGTATGCAGCTACTTCAGAGAATTAATTGCTGGAGTAGGAGCAGTTCGTGCAACCCTAAAGAAATACACAGCATAAGCTTAATAAAAGTAATTCTTAAGAAAGAAGGCTGACAATATGAACGAAGTATTAGAACAGATTAAGAAAACTGGTATTATTCCAGTTGTGGTAATAGATGATGTGAAAGATGCAGAACCTCTAGCAAAGGCTCTTTGTGAGGGAGGTCTTCCCTGTGCAGAGGTTACCTTCCGTACAGCTGCTGCTGAAGAAGCAATACGCATTATGGCTGAGAAGTTTCCTGAGATGTTAATTGGAGCAGGAACAGTTCTTACCACAGAGCAGGTT
>JAEXSY010000422.1 GCA_023440105.1 Bacillota bacterium | reverse complement strand
GTTATATAGAACATCTGGAGGTGCATTATGCATACAAGTATGTTTGTAAGCCTACCTGTTAAAAGCTTTAAAAGGTCTCAAGAATTTTTTACAAAGCTAGGATATTCCTTTGATGAAGAATTTACTGATGATGTCGGTGGATGCCTTGTTTTAGGTGATAATTTATTTGCTGTAGTAATGGAAGAAGAAAGGTTTAAAACCTTTATAAGTAAGGAAATCAGTGATTCGTCAAAAACAACAGGAGTTATAACTGCCCTTACTGTTGAAAGCAGAGAAGAGGTAGATAGAATAGTAGACCTTGCTCTGAAACTTGGTGCAAAGGAACACGGGAAGTCTGAGGATGGTTTTACGTATACCAGGACCTTTGAAGATTTAGACAACCACCTCTGGGAAATCTTTTATGTAGATCATGGCTATGTATCAGAGGAGAAAAAGATTTAAGTTAACTTCAAAGAGTTAAATTAATTTGACGATTAGAAAGTGAATTTTCTTGACCTTTACATAATTTATTTGAGTGGATTTATCCTTCAAGTGAGTTGAGTAGGGGTCTTTTTCATGAAATGTGTTACACTAAATGCGAACACTTTCTCACTTCTATGGTGCCATTCACCTTCTAAAATATTGCAATTTACTCCTTTTATCGCTATAGTTATATGTACAAATAAGGATGAATAGACAAAAATAATAAAATATAAATAGAAAAGGATTGAAATTAATATGGATAAGGAATACGGCCACAATTTCAGTGAAGAAATACTGAAGGCTCTGGAGGAGCTCGGCTATACAGAGCCTACGGAGGTGCAGGAGAGGGTTATTCCTCTTGCCCTGGAGGATAAGGATATAGTTGTTCAGTCTCAGACAGGTAGCGGTAAGACAGCGGCCTTTGGAATTCCTCTCTGTGAGAAGATAAGCTGGGAGGAAAATAATCCTGTGGGCTTAGTTCTGACTCCCACAAGAGAGCTAGCGGTGCAGGTTAAGGAGGAGCTTACCAATATCGGAAGGTTTAAGAGACTGAGGGTAGCAGCTCTCTTTGGAAAGCAGCCCTTTTCCTATCAGGAAAGGGAGCTGAAGCAGAAGACACATATTGCTGTAGGAACTCCTGGAAGGGTGCTTGATCATCTAAATAGAGGAACCTTAAAGGGCGAAGAAATCCAATACCTGATTATCGATGAAGCCGATGAGCTTTTGAATATGGGCTTTATTGAAGAGGTTGGGGAGATTATAAGATATCTTCCTAAGGACAGGGTAACTATGCTCTTTTCCGCCACAATGCCCGAGCAAATTAAAAACCTCTGCCGTGAATATATGAAGGCTTACGAAAGCATAAAGATTGAAAGTGAAGGAATTACAGCCTTAAACATAAGACATTATCTTTATGAAGCCAGGGAGGATAAGGATTGGCTTCTCATAGATATAACTAAGGTGGAAAATCCTGATAGCTGTATAATTTTCTGTAATACTAAGGAAGCAGTTGATAGGTTATATAATAAGCTCAAGGCTAAGGATTATCCCTGCAACAAGCTCCATGGAGGCTTAGAACAGGAAGATAGACTGAGAATTATGAAGGAATTCAAGCTAGGGAAGTTTATTTATCTCATCACCACGGATGTAGCAGGAAGAGGGATTGACATTGATAATGTGAACCTAGTAATTAATTATGATATCCCTGAGGTGAAGGAAGGCTATGTTCATAGGACGGGAAGAACAGGAAGAGCTGGAAGAGAAGGAACAGCCATAACCTTTATCAGTGAAGATAGACAGGAGAGATTTTTAAGGGATATAGAAGAATATATAGGATTTTCTCTGGAAAGAAGGGAAGCTCCTAGCCGTTCAGAAGTGGATAAAGCTAGGGATGCCTTTGAGAATAAGATAGCCTCAAAGCCAAAAATCAAAGAGGAAAAAGGCCACAAGCTAAACCAAAGCATAACTAAGCTTTATTTCAACGGTGGTAAGAAGAAAAAGCTTAGAGCCGTGGACTTTGTAGGGGCTATATGCAGGGTCCCTGGTATTACTGCAGAAGACATAGGGATAATTGATATACAGGAAAATATCTCTTATGTGGAAATCTTAAATAACAAGGGTGAGGAAGTTCTTAAAGCCATGAAGAACTCCACTATAAAAGGAAAACAGCTGAAGGTACAGAAGGCAAAGATTTAAGACACAGCCTTTACTATTAGCCTATATTATAATAACTCACACTATCAAATCGAAGTGTGAGTTATTTATTTTGAATTATTCTATTTTTAGAATATAAGTTAGATTAATCTTGTTTAATTATAGTAAAAATATTTAAGTAGGATATGTAAGAGAGGGATAAGCATGTATATAATGCACAGCTATCGCTCTCTTTGTCTTAGTAGAGTCATTAGTATAAGTATTTTTAGCCATTTTAAGGGATTACATTAAATATACTTGAGTCTGAAGGAAAGAAAATATTTTTTAGCATAAGATTAATTCTAATAAGTTTAAATTACTTCAATTTTAAATTGAAAACATAAAAAACTATCCTTGTAATACTGATAAAACCATGTTTTATATTACGACATAAAAACTTAAAGTTTGCACAAATAAAGTGAGATGGCTTGAACTTAACAATTATTTAATGATTACTTATAATAAAATTAAACAAAACATTGATTAATCCTTTAAAAATTGTACTAGTACGAGGGGGTAATCACATTAAAAGACAAATTGAAGTATTAAAACTATTAGTCCAAAGCAATAAATATATAACAATTGATGAACTGGCTAGTATTTTTAAGGTTTCTTCCAGATCTATTCGTGACGATCTTGATTTGATTACTGACTATTTGAAAAACACGAATATTAGGATTATTAGAAATAGAAACTTGGGCGTGACTATTAATAAGGAAGAATTAGATGCTAAGGATCTGGATAAGCTGATAAAAAAGATTAGTTTAGAAGGTGAATATTATGATGGTGATAATAGGATGGATGCTATTTTATGTTTTGTTTTCTTGAGCAATAAAAAATTCACCATAAATAATATAGCTGAAATAACAAATACTAGCAAAAATACAGCTATAAAGGAATTAGAGCTATGCGAAAAGTGGCTTAAGGAAAGAAATATCTCCATAGTAAGAAGAAAGCATTATGGTATGTACCTTGAGTATTGTGAAATTGATTGGCGAAATGCTGCTTTGAATTTTATTAATGAACATATTAATGAATTTGATTACCAGAAGTTATATAACAGCTTTTTAGACAATGAATTTATTATGGTTAATCAGCACGTAAACAGTTTTATTACTTATTTTACAAAAAACATAAGAACAACGATAATTAAAAATTTTATCAGAAAATATGAAACAGATTTCCATATAAAATTTGCAGACGAGTCCTTTGTAAACATTTATATTTATATCTGTATTAGCATTAAAAGAATATTAGAGCATAAATACCTAGATGAAATGGTTCTTGATAAAAAGCTTATTGATAATAGAAGCATACAGTGGATGAATAATAATATTGGATATTTATCTAAAGAATTGAATATTTGCTTCAGAGAAGCTGAAAAAATGGCGATTATTTGCCAATTGTTAAGTCATAAGAATATTTATATTGAGAAGTTTGAAGAATATGACTACGTTAATGAGAAGGTTATAGTAGAAAAATTTATTGATTCAGTAGAAGAATTTTTGTGTATAAACCTTAAGAACGACAAAAACTTATTTAATAATTTACTTATGCATATTAAACCAGCTATTCATAGAATACTACTAAATAAGCAAATTCAGAACCCTTTGACCAATGAAATAAAAGCAATCTATCCAGAAATATATAAATCCTGTGAAATAGCTTCTAAGCTATTTAAAAGTGAATATGGAAAAATGCCTAACGAAGATGAGATCGCATATTTAGCTATGCATATTGCTGCATCTATAGAAAAGCTCAAAAATGAGAAAAGCTCAATTAATTACTTAAAAGTAATATTAGTGTGCTCCAGTGGCATTGGAACGAGCAATATGCTATATTCTAGAATTTTAAATGAATTCCCTAATATGTTGATTGAAGGTATTTATTCAGTGAAGGAAATTGATAGGGTTGACAAGAGTGGAATTGATTTGATTATATCAACGATACCTCTCTCTATTGGAATAAAAGAGTCTGTAGTCTATGTTAGTCCGTTACTAAACAGCTCTGATATAAACAAGCTGAAGGCATTTATTAAAATTAATACAGTCAATGGAAAGAGCAATGATTTATTAATTGAGGATTTGATGTCAATAATTGTTCGTGAGTGTTCAGTAGAAAATTACTCAAGACTTAGAAAAGAACTTTATAATTATTTTTCAAAACCCAAAAATGATATTTCAGATGATATGCCTAGTCTAGGTAAATTACTAACACTAGATAATATAAAACTAAATGTATCTGTAAGTAGTTGGAAAGAGGCTGTATTAGAATCTGGAAGACTTCTCTATGAAAATGGATGTATTAAGAAAGAATTTATAAAGCTACTATTGGATTCCAAAAATTCTTTAGGTCATGCGATAGTTATTGCTCCTGGTATAGCAATGCCTCATGCAAAGTCTAGAGATGAAGTAATTAAAACATCCATATCAATCTTGACGCTAAAACATCCAGTGAATTTTGACTCTAGTGAGTTTGATCCTGTATGGATGGTAATAACACTATGTGTTAAAGACAAGAATATACATCTGCAAGCGCTGTCCGAAATAGTTAATTTAATAAATGATCAAGAAATGCTAGATAGGATGCAAAAGTGTAAAAGTAACAAGGATTTTATGGAAATAGTTAAAAAGATAAGCGAATGAAAATTATATAATAGGGGGATTTATTATGGAAAACTGTGATTTGAATGAGTTTCTATCAGTAGATACTATAGATATCTCTGGTAGGAGATTTAACGATAAGAACGATCTTTTTGCTTTCATGACAGAAATATTATTTCATGCTAACTGTATAAATGATAGACAAGCTTTTATGGATGCTTTATATGAGCGAGAAAAAACAGGCTCAACATATATGGGAAATGGACTAGCAGTTCCCCATGGAAAATCTATAAGTGTATTGAGACCTTCTATTGCTTTTTGTAGATGCTCACCCTTTAAATATGACAAAGATGAAGATGACGAGACTACACAAATAGTATTGATGTTGGCTATACCTGAAAGTACAGAGCAAAGTGAATATATAAACTTACTAGCTCAGGTTTCTATGCTTTTCGTAGACGAAGAATTTTTAGAGATTGTTAATACAGAACAAGACAAAAGAATAATACTTGATGAATTTTATAATAGGCTTTTAAAAGTTAAATAATTTATATTAAATGGAGGTTATCTAAATGTATAAAGTTGTAGGTATAAGTTGTTGCCCATGTGGAATAGCACATACGTTTATGACAGCAAAAGCTTTGACAAGAGAGGGAGAAAAATATGGGATTAGTGTTCACATCGAGACTCAGGGGCAACTTGGGCCAGAGAATATAGTTTCTCAGAAGGAGTTTGATGAGGCAGATGCAATAGTTCTTTGCTGTGGTATATCCCCTCAGGGCCCTGAGAGATTCGAAAAATATCCTGAAAAGACTATTAATCTTGATTATTCATTAGTTCTAAAAAAACCTCAAATGATGATAGAAGCATTAAAAGATGCAGGCCTAATA
>JAEXSY010000331.1 GCA_023440105.1 Bacillota bacterium | reverse complement strand
ATCCATTTTGGTGTACTTTTGTTTCTTGATTTCTTTAGCCTTCCTCCAATTAGAGTAAGCAGCTGTCCACGGCCACATAGATTGGTGCAGAACCCTTTGTTTCCTCCAAATACAGCAATAATTAATGGCAATAGAAAATCAATGATACCAAGCCATGCAAAGAGAATATTGAAAAAACCTAATGCGAAGTAAAGTATTGACCATATCCATAGATAATCATACCAATGCTTACTCTTCATGACTGAACACCCCTGCTTATTACATCAATGACCCCTGCTGGGCATGTCCTTGCACAAATACCGCATCCAATACAAGCTTCAGCATTTACCACTGCATAAGATCCCTTCCACACCTCTATAGCACCTTTAGGACAAACTTTGGTACAGACTCCACAAGCGACACAAAGCTTCTGGTCTACGACTGCATACTTTTTCGATAACATCGGCATCCCTCCTATTATGTGCCTTAATATTATCAAAAAACAGAAGCTAAGTATGTGACTTAATCACAAATGCTTTTTCAATTCTTCCTTATTTATTATTTCGATTTTACCTCTACTAAGAGCTACAACTCCTTCATTAGCAAAGTACTTCAGTATTCTAGTTACAACCTCTCTAGCACTACCAATATACCGTGCCATCTCTTCATGGGTATAGGTTAACACAGAACTCCCACCTTTTATCATTTCATCCCAAAGAAAAGTTGCCAATCTCTTATCTGCTCCCTTAAATAATATCTGCTGCATAGTCCACATTACATCAGAAAACCTCTCTGTTGTAGATTTATAAAAATACAGCTCCACCCTGTGATTATCCTTCATAATTTGATTCATTACAGAAGAAGGTACAATAATTGCTTCTGTATCTTCTATAGCTTCTATATGAACATCAAAAGCAATGGAGTCCAATAAACAAGCAGCAGACAATACACAGGACTCTTCCTTTCCTATCCTATATAAAGTAACCTCTCGCCCTTCATCAGAAACTATATAAACTCTAAGCTGACCGGAAATAAGTATCAAAGCGCCCTTACAGCCTTCTCCAGAGGGACTAAGAAGTGTTTTCCTAGGGTATCTTACCTTGTCACTTCCTCGATCTATGATGTTTTTCTCTTTACTATTAAGGTTATTCCAGAAGGGAAATGCCTGTTCAAAATAAACACTTTTATTTGTCATATCTCACTCACCTTTAATAATATAGTAGAGAAAATGGGGGTGTTTTATGGAAAAAGTCACATAAAACTACCCCTTTACAACAAAGATAAATAATCTCAACCTGACTACCACTAGTAAAGTGTATCATATACCCTTGTTTGCTTTTGCTGTATTTATTGAAGCTATCAATATTACACGAATACTTGCACAGGCTGCGTCAAGTGCTCTATAAGTTTCAATGTCAATATAGTTCGTTCTATGGAGCAGCTCCAACCAGTAGCCCGTTTCATTCGCTTCTTTTAGTGCGATTTGTAATTTTGCAATGAAGTCCGCCTTTCCGTGAGCGTACTGTGCTTCTCGAATGTTCGCTCCAATAGAAGTGCCACTTCTTCCGATTTGGTTGGATATGATAGATTCCTTATTAAGCTTTAATTCTTTTACGAGATTGATTATGGAGATTGCAAAGTCTAGAGATTGCGATCTTAGTTTGCTTTCAGACATAACTATGCCTCCTATATGTAGGTTCATATTATCATGAATCAGTGGAAAAATTAATAGTGAAGCTTTTCCCCATGGGGAAAGTGAAGTTATGGCTTACTCCATAGTGAAGCATTGTGCTTCGCACAACGTGAAGTTAAGTGTGCTACTCACGTCCTTAGACACTTCACGATGCTAAGCATCACTTCACTACGCTAGTAACTTCACGTGACGTAAGGCACACTTAGTTCGAAAAAGACCACATTTGTTATTAAACAAATGTGGTCTTTTTCGTGGTGCGGGTAGCAGGACTTGAACCTGTATGAGGGAACCCTCACTAGAACCTGAATCTAGCGCGTCTGCCTATTCCGCCATACCCGCAGGTACTATTATATTATAACAGAATCTTTGCAAAAATAAATAATTATTTTCTTCTTCTTATAAAAAAATCTTTTAAAATATCTCCACACTCATCTCTGAGATGCCAGTATAGCTTTGTGTAAAGGTGAAGGCTATCATTTTGAGGGATATTAATTATAGAGCCACAGGCTCCGGCAGCTGGATCTACAGCTCCTATGTAAACCTCCGGGATACGAGCTTGTGTTATGGCTCCTGCACACATGACATAGGGTTCTAGTGTAACGTAAAGCTGGCAGTCATTTAGCCTCCAGCTGTTAAGCTTTTGTGCTGCTTCATTTATAGCAATAATCTCTGCATGGGCTAAGGGAGAATTTAAATTTTCTCGAAGGTTATGCCCTCTACCTATGATTTCTCCATTCCTAACTACTACTGCCCCTACGGGCACTTCCTCTTTAGAAAGAGCCTTTTTAGCTTCCTCTAAGGCTTCCAGCATAAAGTCCATATAATCACCTGTATTAATATTATTCTTTAGAAAACTATAGCTGCAAAAAATGCAGCTATAATAATCCTTAGGTAAATATTCTTACCTTCTTAATTCTATTTTTATCAATGTCTTCCACGACAAACTTAATGTGCTGATATTGAATTTCCTCAGCCTGCTCAGGAAAACGTCCAAGCTGTCCAATGACAAAGCCACCTACAGAATCAAACTCCTCTGATTCAATATTAGTTCCTACCATATCATTGAGATCAGAGATTCTTGCGCTTCCAGACACCACATATTCATCTTCCTTTATTACTTCTATTTCCTTCTCTTCATCGTCATCATATTCATCTTCAATATCCCCTACTATTTCCTCTACCAGATCCTCTATAGTAATAAGTCCTACAGTACCACCATACTCATCAAGAACTACTGAAAGATGATTTCTGGCCTTTTTCATCTCTGTAAATAGGTCTGTAATTTTCTTGAACTCAAAGGTATAATAAGGAACTCTCATGAGCTTAGTAATATCAAAGTTTTCCTCATCCATATCAGAGACCAATAAATCCTTAGCATATAAAATACCAACTATATCATCTATTGTTTCTTCATACACAGGGATTCTAGAAAACTGTTCTTTCTTGATTACCTGTAAAACTTCAAAGTAGCTAGCTTCTGTATCTACTGCCACAATATCTACTCTTTGGACCATTACATCCTTAACCTGAAGGTCACCAAATTCAAAAACATTATATATCATCTGTTTTTCATCAGTCTCCAGGACTCCCTCTTCTTCACTGACATCCACTATGGTCCTGAGCTCCTCTTGAGTAATAAAAGGCTGATGAGCATTGGGATTGCCTCCAAAAAGCTTTATAAAGAAGGAAGATATGAAGGTAAAGACCGCAACTAATGGTCTGAAAATAAATACTATAAAAGCAATAGGCTTGCTGATCTTTAAGGAAATCTGCTCAGAGTACTGTGCTGCTAAAGATTTAGGTGTAATCTCTCCAAATATAAGCACTAAAAGAGTCATAACACCTGTAGCTATAGCCACCCCAGAATTCCCCAAGGAATCATAAGCTATTGTCGTTGCAAGAGAAGATGCTCCTATATTAACAAGATTATTTCCAACAAGTATGCTTCCTAAAAGTCTTTGTGGGTTCTCAACTAGCTTTTCCACAAGCTTTGCATTTTTCACATTATCCTCTACCATATGCCTTATCCTTATCTTACTAAGGGCCATAAGGGCAGTTTCTGACATAGAGAAAAAGCCAGAAAGACAAAGCAAAATAATTAGCGCAACGATCTCCCACGTACTACCAGGTTCCAAAAATACCACACTCCTAAGTTTTTCATTATGATTTTTATTATATTTTTATGACAATAATTATAGCATATTATATTATAGCATATAAATTAGCAGAACTTAATTCATTTTTCAGAACAATTAGAACAGGAGAGCTACTCATTATTTACAATAGAAAATAGAAAATGCACCTTATGAATACTTCCTTCATCAATCTTTTTTTTATCGTCCCGTTTCTTCTTACTAGCTTTATTTTTTACATTTCTAATATATTCAATAAGCTCCTCCATTTCTTCTTCTGTTAAGTAAATATCTGAAGCACTCATTATCATTGGAGCAATATCCTTTGAGGCTTCTTTATTGCTTATAGCCTCCCTAATTATCTCCAAGCTTTCATCATATACACTTTTAATCGTTTTGTAGGTTTCGTTTAAGAAAAGAGGATTATTCATTTCCTCATTATCGCCCTCTATGGTAAAGGTTTCTGCAGTCTTTTTATAGTATTTAGCTACAATACCATTAATGACCTCAGTTTTTACAATTTCAATAACTCCTACCTTTTCCAGCTTTTTAATATGGTAGTAGACCTTAGAAGGTACCTCTCCCATTTCCTCTGCTACCATACTAGCTGTAGCACCTTCCTCATAGGAAGAAAGGACCCTTAAAATTTTTAGTCTATAAGGATCCGATACAGCTTTTATCTCTTCTGTTGTCTTTAAAATCATATTATCCTTCAAATCAATCATCCTTAACGGGTACTTAATCTTCCTCCAAGCCACAGATAGAGGGAAGTTACGATAATTATAGCACCCATAATTAAGAAAATCAACGAAACCTGCAGGTACTGAGCCATTGCCCCAGTAATAGCTGCTCCTAGTGGTAACACCCCTGTTGCAATTAAAGATATTATTCCGCTAACTCTTCCTAAATATTTTTTATCCGTTTTGGAAAGAATATAACCATTTATAGGAGCTGTCATCCCTGGAATCATAAAGCCCATGAAGAAGAAGCATGCAGAAGCTATAACCACTGCTCCTATGGATAATATTTCTGGTAGAACCAATAATGCATATACAGCGCCAAAGATCAAAGTAGAAATTATCAAAAGGCTGTTGCCTTTAAATCTATGGGCTACAGCTGTAATAGCTACTCCACCTAAGATTGTGCCTAAGGTAAGGCTCATACTTAATATACTAAGAGTTTCTGGCCCTCCTAAAAGGATCCTCTCAGCAAAAATAGGAAGAAGAACATTTAAAGGAGCCAGGCAGAAATTTATTATTGCAAAAAGAACAATAACCAGCATTATAAACTTATTTAATTTTATATAGCTAAAGCCTTCCTTAATCTCTATAAGCCCTCTTTTAAAGCTCAAGGCTTCACTAGTTTCTTCTTTTTCTTTAGCTTTAAGCTTCATGGTTCCAATAACAATAGCTCCCACAAAAAAGGTTAATGCATCAATTAAAAGAGCTCCTGTAATAGACATCCTAGCTATGATAATTCCTGCAGCCCCTGTTCCTATAAGCTCAAGGGTTCTATATAAAGAGTTAGAAAAGGCTGAAGCCTTAGTAAAGTCCTTCTCAGGAAGAAGCTCTGGGGTTAATGCTGTTACCGCTGGATGCATTAGTATCTCCAAAGTAGAATTAAAGGCTGTTAAAGCAAAAATATGCCAAAGACTCAAGGTATTTGTATAGTAGAGCATTGATATAAGGGCAACAGATAAACCTCTTCCTAAATAACTGTATATTATTAACTTCTTTTTATCTAGCCTATCAGCCAAAAGTCCTGTAAAGGCTCCTAATAAAAGATTAGGAAGGCTATTAACAGCAAAGGTGATACCCAGAAGCATCTCTGAGCCTGTAAACATATATACAAGCCAGCTGAAGGCTATAGCATCAATGGAATCTCCAAAGCGTGATATGCTATTTGCTATTAAAAGCTTTCTATAGCTTTTATATTGAAAAAGGTAAAATATATTAGCTTTGCCCTCTTTAGTTTTTATATCTTTTGGGGCAGGAGTAGTATTTTCCATAATAACACCTCAATAAAATTATTTTAACATTAAAATTATTTTTACGTTAAAATAATTTTATAGTATTTTTCATTTTCTGTCAATTGGTAAATAAAAAAAAAGTGAAGAATCCACATAGAATTCTTCACTGCTATAAATTTTTAAGGGTATTTATAGAAAAATCATCTAAGATAATATTATTCTTATTATGTGATGAAATTATGATGGCTATAAGAAGATTATGAAAATACCAGTGCTTATTATTAAGATTCTATATCATCATCACTGTCCATGTCTTCCATTAAATTGTGATCACCCATATACTCTCCTACCCTAACTCTTCTGGCAAGCTTCATTTCCTCTACCTGCTTATGAATCAGCTCCTTAACCTCATAAGCTCTCTTAATATTTTTAAGCTCCAATACGGGAGTACTTTTATCGGAGGACTGCAAGATTATAGTCCCAACACCCAGAAGCTTTTGTCCAAAACTTCTGCTGAATCCTATATCCCTTATTCTATATAATAAAAGTTCATCATATTTTGTACTGAGAAGCCCTACCTCACAAAATAACCTATCCTTTGTTAGAGAATACTTCGTGAAGGATATAGGCATACCGAGAATTCTCTTTCTATCCTTCCACATATATTGATTAGCTGACATATACCTCTCCCCTTAAATTTATTATCATTTATATTATATATAATTCAACCATCTTATAACAGAATATTATGAATTGATTTAATGACCAACAGCTTAAAAGAGTTTAATTATCGTGTAGATTTTGCTTTATGCAAGTTTTTTATACTATCTACGATTTAATTCGACAAATATATTGGCAAATATGTTATGAGGGTGTATATTAGGTCTTAGAGGAAATTTGAACTAAGGTATATTTATAATTTTATTCATACAATATATTAAAGTTCACACACCCTTAACATAACTTCCAAACTCTGCTCACAAAAAAACTATATTATATGATTAGTCTAATATGATTGTACACCTACCCATAATAGCAACTTTTATAAAACTATTACGTATATAATAGTATGAATTAGATATTATTATATACGCTTTATATCTAAAAAAGCACTAATGATAATTTCCAGTAAATCAATTAATGAAGAATATACTATTATTCAAAATTATTAATATAAAGGTGATAATATGAAAAAAATATATCAATTGATTAATCGGCTTTATGAAAGGCCGTTACTTTTATGCATTACATTATCTCTTTTATTAAACTTAGTGATAGAATCCTTAAGCAGAAGATCTATAATAGGAGGATTTGTTCATTTATTTACTCATCCTGCTAACTTTTTATATAATTCACTTATTATTCTCCTAACACTATCTTTAGCACTACTAATAAAAAGGAGAACCTTTGCCCTGAGCCTTGTAACATTTGGATGGCTCGGCCTAGGCATAGCTGATTGTATTATAAGAGGATTTAGGACAACCCCTCTTAGGGCTGTAGATTTTAGGGTAATAAAATCAGCTATAAGCCTTATCAACATATATTTTAACCCTTTAGAGCTTGTTCTTATTATAGCTGCTATAGCTCTAGTTATAGCAGGAATAGTATATATATGGATTAAAGCACCGAAGCAGAGAAGCTATTCCTTCAGAGGCTTTATGATGGTTTCCATTATTGGAATAGCTCTAATCCTGGCCACTGATGTATCTGCAAAGGCTGGTGTTATCTCTACTACCTTTGAAAATATAGCTAATGCTTATGAAAATTACGGCTTTGCATACTGTTTTTCCAGAAGTGTGGTGGATATTGGCATAAATAAACCAGATGGTTATTCTGAAGAGATGGTAGACAATATTTCCGATAAAATAGGAGCGGAAGATACTGCTCCTCTGGAGACCCCAAATATTGTTATGCTACAGCTAGAGTCCTTTTTTGATGTAGCAAGATTGAAAAATATCACTTTCTCTGAAGACCCAATACCTGTATTCCACTCTCTTCTTGAGAACAATTCCTCGGGGCTTTTCAAGGCGCCGGTTATAGGAGCAGGAACGGCTAATACAGAATTTGAGGTTATAACTCAAATGAGCACAGAATTTTTTGGTGCAGGAGAATATCCTTATACAACGATACTACAAGAATCTACCAGTGAATCAGTACCATATAACTTAAAGGAGCTAGGTTACACCGCTCACGCTATTCACAACAATACAGGAACCTTTTATGATAGAAATCTTATATACAGTATGCTTGGCTTTGATACCTTTACGTCTTCAGAATACATGAAGGACTTAGAGGAAACACCCTTAGGCTGGTATAAGGATAAGGTACTTATAAATAGCATATTAGATGCTCTTAACTCCACAGATGGACAAGATTACCTTTACACTGTCTCTGTACAAGGCCACGGTAAGTATCCTACTACTCCTGTGGAATATGATAAGACCATATCAGTGAACTCAGAGGATTTAACTGAAGGTGAAATCAATGCTATGGAATACTATGTGAATCAGCTAAAAGAGATGGATAGCTTTATAGAGAATTTAACTAAAGCCCTAGACAGCTATGAAGAACCAGTAGTACTAGTGCTTTACGGAGATCATCTTCCTTCCCTAAATATTCAGGATGAGGATTTATCCACTGGTGATACCTATACCACAGAGTACGTTATCTGGAGCAACTTTGAAATGGAAAAGAAGGATAGAGATTTAGCAGCCTGGCAGCTATCCTCAGAGGTTTTAAATAGATTAGGAATAGATGAAGGGACTCTTACCAGATTCCATCAAAGGGAGCAGAAGGAAGTAGATTATAAAGAAATGCTCCATGCTCTTCAATACGATATGCTTTATGGAGAAAAATACATTTATAATGAAGAAACAATCTACGAACCTACAGATCTGAAAATGGGCGTCCTAGATATTAAGCTCACAGATTATGACTTAGAAGATTCAAGCCTATATGTTATAGGTGAAAACTTCACAGAATGGAGCAGAATTTATGTGAATGATGATTCTGTAGAAACTGTATATATTGATGAAAATACTTTAATGGCAGAGGATATAAAAATTGAAGATGGTGATTCTCTATCAGTAAAGCAGGTATCCAAAGGAAAAGAAATCTTAAGCTCTACGGGTAGCCTTCTATATTATTCTGATATAGATGTGAATCAGTGAATTCAATTTAAAAGTCATACAGAGAACTATATATAAATTATATTTTAGATAAATAACAAGTAGAAAGCCATAACACTTATTCCAATAAGTGCTATGGCTTTTTTAATAAATATTTAACTTAATGTTAAAAATTAAACTCTGTAATCAATTTGTAGTGGAAAATCCTACCAGCATATGGGATAATGTTTTTTGTGAGGTGATCAACCATGATAAATTTAAGAGATAGATTCATAGATAATGATAAAATAAGATATATAGCTTCATTAATAGCTTTAGTTTCTACAGCTACCTTTGCTGTGTCTCAAATACATCATTTTTTTTCAAATAATCCTATAGGATTATTTTATCATTTAATCACTACTATCATAATGATTATATTTTCTATAGCCTCTATAAAGTCAAAAAATAAATTAAGCTCCACGGTTCTAATTCCCTTTAATATTATATCTATAGCTTTTATTTTTGATTCCTCCCCTGTTCTTCATTTCCTTATAGAGGGGCGCAATAATCTATTTTCCTCACACTTAGTTTTAGATATGTTTTCCATAGTTTTCATCGTGATATCCTTTTGCCTTATGATTGCCTTTACTTTATTATTAACTAAAGGCTTATATAAGAACTTAGTGCTCTATCTTTCAATTATTAATGCATCTCTCTTAATAATTGCGCAGGCTTATAATTATATAATTTACGATATATATTACTTCCCCTGGAGCTATCTTTACAAGGTGCTTTTCTTTGCCTCTGTTTTCTTATTATCCTATTCCGTAGAGAAGAGCAATTAATATAAGAAGTAGATTACTTCAAAACACTTATGGCATCAGTGATAGTTTTTTCGTAAGCTTCTTTTCCGTATTTATCAACGTCCATTTTGCTTTTGGGTCCATGGGTCAGGCAGCCAGCACCACCTATACAGCCTCCCACACTGGCCATCCCTTCGATGAAATTGCCATCAAGGACATTTTTTGATGCCTTAAGAAGGGCAGTACGGCACTCTTCTATTC
>JAEXSY010000261.1 GCA_023440105.1 Bacillota bacterium | reverse complement strand
GCGGACTCTTCTGGCATATCTGGTTAAAAACATAGCTTCCTCTGCAGCTGCAAAGCCTGCTCCTATGACAAAGACATCGAGGCCAGTAAAAAATTGTCCATCACAGGTGGCACAGTAGGCCACACCTCTTCCCTGAAATTCCTTTTCCCCCGGGAAGCCAAGCTTTCTAGGACTAGCCCCTGTGGCAGCAATAACAGAAAGAGCTTTATAATCTCCTCTGGTGGTTTTTATTTCCTTATAATTTCCCTCTAAGGTTACCCCTAAAACCTCTGCTGATAGGATTTCCGCTCCGAAGGCTATAGCTTGCTTTTTCATAACCTCTGTTAGGGAATTACCGCTAGTCTTTAAAACTCCAGGATAGTTTACCACCTCTTCAGTGATGGTAATCTGTCCACCTATCTTTTCCTTCTCTATTACCAAAGCCCTTAGCTTTGCTCTCGCTGCATAAACTGCTGCTGTAAGCCCAGCAGGGCCTCCACCTAATATAACCACATCATATAGCTGTTCCATATAAACCTCCCAAACCCTTCCACAAAAGAATCATGGAAGGGTCTTAGATTAATTATGAGCCTAAAGAAGTCCTACTAAATCAAGACTAGGCTTTAAGGTTTCAGATCCTGGCTTCCACTTAGCAGGACATACTTCATCTCCATGCTCCGCAACAAATTGAGCTGCTTGAACCTTTCTTAAAAGCTCCTCTGCATTTCTTCCTATGTTTCCTGCGTTAACCTCATAGACAACAATCTTGCCTTCAGGATTCACCACGAAGGTTCCCCTTTCTGCCAGACCATCACTTTCAATTAGGACCTCAAAATCTCTGGATAATACATGGGTAGGGTCTGCCAGCATTGGATACTGAAGCTTCTTTATAGTTTTAGAAGCATCATGCCAGGCCTTATGGACAAAGTGAGTATCTGTGGATACAGAGTAAATTTCACAGCCAATACTCTTAAATTCCGAATACTTATCTGCTAAGTCCTCAAGCTCTGTAGGGCATACAAAGGTAAAGTCTGCAGGATAAAAGAAAAATACTGACCACTTACCTAAAATATCTTTTTTGCTTACATCCTTAAAGGAATTATCATGATAAGCCTTAACATTAAAATCACCAATCTCTTTGCCGATTAAAGACATAAAATCTCCTCCTTATGGTTTAGTCTACTTTAGTATTTCCCAATAATATTGAAGTATCCTAATAAAAAAAAACCATTGCTTATATTGATGTATATAAGCAATGGGTAAATTTATTTAACTAACAATATCCTTATGAAAACTAAGGGTATACTATAAGGTTAAATCCTCAAGACTGCTCACAGGCAGGCTGCACACTCTATTCCTGCATAAATAATATGCAGCAGTATCCTCCAGAGGAGTATAATCCGCAGTAAAAGGAGCAAGGTTCTGAAGCTCTTTACTGTTCCTCTCATCCTTTACAAGGGTTAAAAGGTTAAAGGGTGATTTCTCTCTTAAAAAGGATAAAAGCTGGGCTTTATCCTCGGGAGTCTTAATAACGGCCACCAGATCCAATGGCTCACTGAGAGCAAAGGCTGCGGCTACAAGATAAAAGGTATAGTTCATTTCGTAACCTTCCTTGGCGCCAGTAATATAGGAAAGCTGATCATCAGCTTCTGCTTCTAATTCTTCCCTCCCTGTAATCCTTGCTAGGCGTATAAGATTATAGGCAGCCACAGAGTTTCCTGAAGGCATTGCTCCATCATAGAGCTCTTTAGGTCTTGCTATGAGGGTTTCTCCCTTGTTACTGTATAGATAATAGCCTCCACCCTTTGTATCCTTAAAATCCTCAATCATTTTATTTGTAAGCCTTAGGGCTTTTTCTAAATAATCTATTTCAAAGGAGGCCTCATAAAGCTCTATAAGTCCATGGGTTAAGAAGGCATAGTCTTCTAGATAGCCATTAAATCTAGCTTCTCCTTCTCTATATCTAGCTAATAACCCACCTTCCTCATCTACCATATTATTAAATATAAAGTCTACAGCCTTAGCAGCTTCCTTTAGATACCTTTCATCTCCCAAAACCCTGTAGGCTTTCCCTAGAGCTGCTATCATTAGGCCATTCCAGGAGGTAAGGAGCTTATCATCCTTGTGGAGCTTAAATCTATTGCTTCTATATTCCTTTATTTTTTCTTTAAGGCTGTTTATCTCTTCTGAAGCTTCATCATAAGCCTCATTCTTGAGGAGGTTAGGTATATTCCTTCCCTCAAAGTTACCTTTTTCAGTGATGTCGTAGTATTGATTAAAGAAGCTGCCCTTCTCTTCTCCTAGAAGCTCAATTAGCTCATCAGGAGTAAAGAGATAATACTTCCCTTCCTCTCCTTCTGTATCGGCATCCTCGGCACAATAGAAGCCTCCCTGAGGAGCTCTTAGAGAGCTAAATACATAACCAATTGCATCTTCAGCAACCTTCTTATATAACTCATTCTTAGTAAGCTCGTAGGCTTCCAGATAAACTGTTATAAGCAGGGCATTGTCATAGAGCATTTTTTCAAAATGTGGTACAAGCCATTTTTTATCTACAGAATACCTAGAAAACCCTCCTCCTATATGGTCGAATATTCCTCCTCTATACATCTCTTGGAGAGTCTTCTCTACCATCTCCAGTGCCTTCGCCTCTTTTGTAAGGGCGTAATACCTCAGAAGGAACATAAGTCTATGGCCTGTAGGAAACTTAGGTTCCTTTCCAAAGCCTCCATAGATATCATCAAAGCTTTCTTCTAGCTCTCTATAGCCCATCTTCAGTATATCCATCTTGAGAGGCACCTCTTGAGCCTTAGCCACGAAAAATTTGTCCAGCTCCTCCATTACCTTGTCGCCGGTGCTTCTAACCATAGCCTCCTCTTTATCCCACCTATCAGCAAGAGCTGCAAGGATATCCTTAAAGCTGGGAAGTCCATATCTAGCCTTCTTAGGAAAATATGTACCGGCATAAAAAGGCTTCTGCTCAGGAGTCATAAATATGCTGAGAGGCCAACCACCCTGACCTGTAAAGGCCTGGCACACGGTCATATATACACTATCTATATCTGGTCTTTCTTCCCTATCTACCTTTATAGATACATAATGTTTATTTAAAAATTCAGCCGTTTCTGGATCCTCAAAGGATTCATGCGCAAGGACGTGGCACCAATGGCAAGTGCTATAACCAATACTTAGAAAAATTGGTTTGTTATCCCTTTTTGCTTTTTCAAAGGCTTCCTCTCCCCAGGGATACCAATCCACTGGATTATAGGCGTGCTGCAAAAGATATGGAGACTTTTCATTTATCAACTTATTAGGGCTTCCATGGGCAGTAGTCATAATTATTCCCTCCTAGGTAAAACTTTCATCATTATGTATTAGTATATAGCATTTTTCTTTTTTATTATGTATAGCTAACTGGAGTTTAAATTTTCTTCATAAAATCTATATATTTTAACCTCGAAATATTCAAGGCAGAATCATTAAGAAATTCTGCCTCAGGATTTTCATATATATGCTTAAGACTCTTTTACACAGCCTTCAATACTTATAGACCTGTGGCTCATAGCTGCTACATATGGGTCATGAGTCACAACAATTATCGTTTTACCATTATGATTTAATTCTTTTAGTAGGTCCAATACCTTCATTTTATTCTTCTCATCTAAAGAACCTGTAGGCTCATCTGCCAGAATAATCTTACCGGGTTGTAACATAATTCTTG
>JAEXSY010000233.1 GCA_023440105.1 Bacillota bacterium | reverse complement strand
ACTTAATGTGGAAACAACTCTTTTATTAATAAGACCTCACCCTTCCCTGCTCCAGTTATATGACAGATATCTTCAATAGACATATCATCGGCTAATAGCTCACGAATTTTTTCTACTTTTATATTGTCCACAGAATCTTTTTTATTCTTTAGCCTTTTACTAATCGTCTTATCGAGGTGTATATCCTTTATCTCTCCTTTTAAATAGCTTATATCTTCATAAAGCTTATCGATTTTAGTTTTAAGCTCTTCAATTTCCTGCTGCTCAATTAAAAAACTTTCTCCAATCTCACTTCTAAGTTCAATTAGTCGAAGGGATAATTCATCTTCCTTCTTCATATTTAGCTCATTAGAAAAAGTAGTACTAATTTCTTCATTGAACACCTTTTTATAATTACTTATTATTAATATTAGACCTAAAACAATGATTAAAACCTCCATTGCTTCACCTATACATGATATTTTAGCTTTTGAAGTGTACTTCTTAGATGAATGATTGCTCGACTATGAAGCTGGCATACTCTAGATTCTGATACATTAAGTATTTTTCCTATTTCCTTAAGGGTTAAATTTTCATAGTAATAAAGGGTTAAGACCTGCCTGTCCTTCTCTTTAAGCAATTCAATAGCCTTTCCCAGAAACTCAAGCTGTTCTTTTTCTTCGTAAGATTTTTCTGGGCTTGGACTTTTGTCATCTTCAATAGTTCCTATTAGAGGAATATCGTCCTCCTCTGAAAATATTAAATCCTCAAGAGATACCACTGAAATATAGTTTATATAGTTTTCTATCTCTGACAAATCAGATAAGCTTATTCCCATTTCTATAGCAATTTCATGATTGCTAGGCTCTCTTAGCAGCTCATTTTGCAATTTGTCTATAGTTTGATTATATCTATTAAGTTTATCCATTGCTCCCTTTGAAATAGGGCTATCCTTTCTAATCTGATCTATCATTGCTCCTTTAATTCTTATAGAGGCATAGGTAGAGAATTTCATCCCCTTTGTTTCATCAAACTTCTTTATAGCATCCATCAGTCCTAACATTCCGTAGCCAACCAAATCTTCATAATCTATGTACTTACTTTTCCCAATTATAACTCTAGAAGCTATATATTTTACTAAAGGTATAAATTTTCCGACTAAATCTTCCTTTATCTCTAACGCCGAAGCTATTGCCACGCTAACCCCCCCTTATAAAAGTTCTCTCTGTTTTCTCATTATGTCAAAAACAACTTTAATTATATTTTCTCTAGTAGATGAACTTATCTCATCAAAGGTTATACCGTAAACCCTCTCACCATGAGCATCTATTTCACTCCTCACTACTGATCCTGTTATCTTTAGCTCATATGGTCCATAATTGATTATTGTAGTTATTTTTTCTCCACTTTTTATTTGTTCCTTTATTTTAACTTTCATTCCACCGCCACTTAGATCGATTAAGAAGCCTTTATTAACAAACTTAATATCCTTGCTGTCTTTCCCCTTGGTATACTTAATTATTTGGTTATACTTAACCCTCACATAATCTCTTCTTTGAACCTTTAGTGCTCTATTAGGATAATTAATGATAAGATATGCTAGCTTTCCTTCATTCTTTCTTGCCTTTATAGCTTCAGAATACTGGTATACCTCTCCATCCTCTTGAAAGTGAATAATATTTAATACCTCTCCCACTGCAGCAGGCAAATATCCAAGCTCAGCAACTGGTATATTTATTGTAAGTTCCCCATGATTGATGTCCTGTACAGTACTTTTATATATCTTTTTATTCCACATAATCTCTATTCTGTCATTTAACTTTGCCTTTAACCCTTTCATGCTGTCACCCCTGAGCTTTAATATCTTTTAAAATTTTTTTAATAATACTTCTCCAGCAATTCTCTGTATATCTTCATCCACCGAAGGTCTAGCTTCCTTATCTAAGGCGGAATTCCTTAAAATAACACCAGAATATTCAACTTCTTTATCTAAAAATCTTTTCACTACACTATTAATGTTGTTATATGTATAGTAGCCTTCCTGAATACTATTAGGCTTATAAACTATAAGCTTCACCTTGTCCGTAAGCTTATGGTGACTTATAGCTTTAATTAATCTATAGGTCTCAGTTATTGAATTAATCTGTGTATTAGTAATCACATAAACCATGTCACTTAAGGTGATATAAGATAAAGCAATATCATAGGTATCTGCTCCAGTGTAAATTAAAATATAGTTAAAATCCCCCATATTATGGAGCTGTTCCTTTAAACCTAGAGTTTTCTTATATTCATCAGCATTTGTATTATTTTTTGAAAATCCTTGTAATATTTTCACCCCTAATGGGCTTTTTATTATGCTATTTTTTAAATTTGTTTTAGAGGAATTGTAATTTAAGATATCAATAAAGGGTTGCTCATTATTTAAAGCTTCCTCACTTGTCTCTAATATAATTAATACTTTTTCACCCTTAATAGCTATTGCTTCAGCTAATTTTACAGCAATATTTGCATCCTCTTCCCCTACATTCCTTGAAACGATAGATATAATTTTAGTATGCATATCTTTATTTGAACGATTTGCTAATTGTCTTAAGGTTTCTGCCTGGTCTAGCATAGGTTGTCCTCCTTAAGAATTAATCTCACCAACTTATCTTTTGTAGGCACCTGAATATCCTCTGGTACATTCTGACCTGAAGTTATATAGCTCACTGGAACCTTTGCAGCATTAGCTATAGAAAGGATTACTCCGTAGGTCATTGTTTCATCAAGCTTAGTTACTATCAATCTTGTATAGGCTAAGGTTCTATAAGCTTCTATAATATTAACTACGTCCTTATCCTTTGTTCCCGCACTTATTACCAGATGGATATCTTTACTCTTACTCTTATCAATAAAGGCCCGCAGCTCAGAAATCTGCATTGAATTCTTTGAGCTCCTGCCAGTAGTATCAATAAGAACCACATCGCAGTGAGATAGTTCCTTTACAGCTTCCTCCATATCCTTTAAAGTCACCACCACCTTAAAGGGTATATTCATAATCTCTGCATAGGTTTTTAATTGTTCCACTGCACCTATTCTGTAGGTATCAACAGTAATTAATCCTACACTTTTCTTATCTATTAAAGAAAGCCTTCCAGCAAGCTTTGCAATTGTAGTGGTTTTTCCTACCCCTGTAGGACCAACCAAAACTACATTTCCTTTAAGTTCACGGCTGCTAACAGATAAATAGGGCTTTAGTAGCTTCGGTAGGCTTTTCTGAGCCTTTTCCTCTGTTATGTCTCCTTCTTTTACAGTATTTATTATTTCTTCTATTAACTCATCACTTAAATCAAGTTCCCTAAGCATTTTCCTAAAAGGTGATTCTTTTTCTTTTGATTCATCTATAGAACTTTTTAGTTTTTGAAGCTCCCGAAGTATTTCTTCGGTTTTATCACTGTTATCATGAGGATGCCCCATTCTTTTATAATAGTAAGAAGGCGTCGTATTTAAATTTACATCATCCCTAGCTTTTTCCTCTTTAGCAGCGGTAATCTCGATAAGTCTGCTGGAAAACAACCCCCATAACCCCTGCTTTCTTACCTTTCTCTGACTTACAATTAAGGCCTCTCCTCCCATGTCTGATTTAATTTTCGCCATTACCTCAGTGATGTTATTTCCTGTATATCTCTTAACTACCATTAAATATTCACAACTCCTTGAGTTTTTATTTCTATGTCATTAGGTATCTCATTTAAAGAAATAACCATTATTTGAGGAAAGACCATCTCTATAAGCTTTTTAAATGCTGGTCTTATCTTTGGTGAAACAAGAATAACTGGCTGATTATTGTTAAAGTAAATGGTGTCAATTATTTTATTTATGTTATCGAAGAGTCTTTGCGTTCTATCTGGCTCCAGCATAATAAAGCTGCTCTGTGGTGTCTTCTGTAGATTATTGCTAAGCATCACTTCTAGCTCAGGGGTAAGGGTTGCTACAATAACCTTTCCACTTTCATCAATCAAGCTACTGCTGATATTTCGATTTAGAGAGAATCTAACATATTCTGTTAGGAGCTCAATATCTCTTGTATTTCTTGAATTGTCAGCTAAGGATTCCAATATTGTTGCCATATCTCTTATTGATACTCTTTCTCGGAGTAAATTTTGAAGCACCTTTTGAACTTCGCCAATGGTCATAAGATCGGGAATTAGCTCTTCTACTACAGCACTGTATTTTTCCTTAACAGTATCTATTATAAGTTTGGTTTCTTGTCTTCCCAGGAGCTCATAAGAATGATGCTTAATAGCCTCTGTCAAGTGTGTTACCATAACAGTAGTAGGATCAACCACAGTGAGACCCTGTATTTCCGCTTCTTCTCTTTGATCCTTATTTATCCAAATAGCTGGTAAACCAAAAGTAGGTTCTAAGGTTTTTATTCCTGAGATTTGATTATTATCTCCAGATGGATCCATACATAGAAGCATATTTACCATGAGCTCCGAGGATGCGATAACTGTACCTCTAATTTTTATGTTATATTGATTATT
>JAEXSY010000252.1 GCA_023440105.1 Bacillota bacterium | reverse complement strand
ATTATTATCCAGGAACTCTCTGATAGCTTTGATTATCCTGCTTCTCTTAAGGAAAGTCTCCTTAACCTCTGGATTTGTGATAATATCTACCTCACGCTGTCTGTATCTTAAATCCGGATCCTTAAGTCCATGCCATTTGTCTGCTAGAGGCTTAAGTGATTTACAGATAAGCTCATAGTCAAAGATTTTTATAGAGATTTCTCCTGTTTTAGTCTTAAAAACTTCTCCCTTAACTGATATCCAATCTCCAAGATCTAGAGTCTTGAAAGCCTTATGCTTTTCCTCACCTACATTATTGACCTGAACAAAAAGCTGCATTTTTCCTTCTCTGTCGTAAATGTCAGCAAATCCAGCTTTTCCCTGAACCCTTTTAGATAGCAATCTTCCTGCCAGGGTTACAGTACTTCCTTCAAGCTGTGCATAATTATCCTTCACTTCTTTTGAATTATGGGACCTCTCTACCTTGTATACATCAAAAGGGTCCTTACCCTCTGCCTGAAGGGCTGCTAGCTTTTCTCTTCTAAGAGCTTCCTGTTCACTGTGCTGATGCTCTAAATTAAGTATATTATTTTCTTCCTTTGCCACAGAAACTTCCTCCTTACTCTCTTCTGATTTCCAGAACCTCAAACTTATTTACTCCGCCTGGAACTGTTACTTCAACTATGTCTCCGACCTTTTTGCCCATAAGACCTCTGCCTACAGGTGATTCATTTGATATTTTAAATTCCATTGGATCTGCTTCAGCAGAGCCAACTATTGTATAATCAACTTCTTCGTCGAATTCATAATCCTTAACCTTTACCTTAGACCCAATAGAAACTACATCAGTAGATATATCATTTTCATCTACTACCTCTGCATTCTTAAGCATGTTTTCCAGCTGAATTATTCTTCCTTCTGTAAAGGCCTGCTCATTTTTTGCTTCATCATACTCTGAGTTTTCGCTAAGGTCTCCATAACCTAATGCAACCTTAATCTTTTCGGTTATTTCCTTTCTCTTTACAGTTTTTAGGTGTTCAAGCTCATCCTCCAGCTTTTTAACGCCTTCATAAGTCATTATATACTTCTTTGCTTCACTCATTTTATTCTCCCCTTTAAACTTTAAACGGTTTAGATATATTAATTATATATGTCTAGTCCAATATTTTAACTATTATAATTCAGTAAAATATCTTTGTCAATTGATATTATAACCACACCATTGTATCATTTATATAAATTAAATCAATAGATTTTAACAATAGATTTCATTATTGCCTAAATATTTTTAATTATACCCTATTCTATTCTATTATAATGAATAAAATAACAATTGTTTCATAGCTTTATTTATAAGCTAATACTATATTCCTTTAAAAGCTCTAGAACTCTTTCAGCAGCAGGCTCTCTATTAATAAGTTCCTTCATGGGTACTGAGTTAGGTATACCCTTAAGATACCAGTTTATATGCTTTCTCATTTCTCTAACAGCTTTGCCTTCATCATAAAACTTCATGGAAAGCTCATAGTGCCTGATACAGAGTTCAATTTTTTCTTTATACGTAGGTTTAGTATAATCCTCACCTGCAACCTTAGCCTGTATTTCTCTAAAAATCCATGGATTCCCCTGGGAACCTCTAGCAACCATTATTCCATCGCAGCCAGTACTTTCAAAAAGTTCTGCTGCGTCTTCAGCGGAAAAAACATCTCCATTGCCAATGACAGGAATACTAACAGAGGCCTTAACCTTAGCTATTATATCCCAATCAGCCTCTCCTGTATACATCTGCTCTCTTGTCCTTCCGTGAACAGTTACTGCATCGGCACCAGCTGCCTCCAGCCTTCTAGCAAAGTCTACAGCATTGATATCTTCTGAGGTATAACCCTTTCTAAACTTTACAGTTACAGGCTTGTTGCTCACCTTTTTTATTTCAGATACAATCCTTGAAGCAAGCTCCGGTTCCTTCATCAGTGCGGAGCCCTCACCATTTTTTACAATTTTAGGAACAGGGCATCCCATATTAATATCAACTATAGAGATATCCTTTCTTGGATTAAAATGCCTTTCCACTACTTCGGCCATTATTTCAGGCTCTCTCCCAAAGATTTGAACAGCTACTGGAGCCTCCTGCTCATCTATTATTAAAAGGTCTTCAGTGTTTTTGCTTCCATAATATAGTGCCTTAGCACTTACCATTTCCGTAAATACATGGCCACAGCCCATAGTCATGCACATAATTCTAAAGGGTAAATCAGTAACCCCTGCCATGGGGGCAAGAAATACATTATTAGTAAAGGTAAGGTCACCAATTCTCATAGGCTCAGCTCCATATTCTTTTCATAGATGAGCTTCAAGCCTTCTAGTGTTAAAAGAGGCGAAACCTCATCAATAACCTCTGTATTATTGAATATTAGATTTGCAAGTCCACCTGTAGCAATAACATAAGGTTCTTCCTCTCCTAATTCAATCATTTCTTTTTTCATTTTATTTATTATATATTCTACCTGTCCTATATATCCATATATTATTCCAGCCTGCATGCTAGCCACAGTGTTTTTACATATTAGTGTTGGTGGCTTTTCTAGTTCAATTCTAGGTAGCTTTGCAGCTCTCTGAAATAAGGCATCCGATGCAATCTTTATTCCAGGAACTATATTCCCACCTAGATAACTTCCACTCTTTGTCACAGCGCAGAAGGTTGTGGCAGTACCAAAATCAATAATAATAAGAGATTTATTATATTTTTCATGAGCGGCTACTGCATTAACGATTCTATCTGCTCCCACCTCTCTAGGATTATCATACTTAATATTAATCCCTGTTTTAACTC
>JAEXSY010000160.1 GCA_023440105.1 Bacillota bacterium | reverse complement strand
GCTTTGGAGATAGCGCCTTTGAAGCTCTAATTCGTGATACCTGGGATATGAAGCTTTGGTGGCCACATTCAGAGACTCTATATCTTTTCCTATATCTTTATGAGCTCACTGGAGAAGAAGACCTGCTAGAGAGATATGAGAGGGCATATAAATATATATTTGATACCTTCCCTAATAGAGAGCTGGGGGAATGGATTCAAATTAGAAAGCGAGATGGAAGCCCTGAGGAAAAGGTTGTAGCCCTTCCTGTTAAGGATCCCTTCCATATTCTTAGAAACTTTATTAAGATAGTAGAACTATATAAGTAGACGAGAAAAGCTGAATACATTTGTAAGAAAGGAGGAATATAATGGCTTCAACAAAGTTTATAAATTGCAGGATAGTTACTCCTACAGGAATTTATCCAGGAGAAGTATTAGTAAAGGAAGGAATTATTGATAGGGTTTCTTTTGGAACGTCTATTGATGAACCCTGTGAAGAAGTGATAGATATTAAAAATAAATATCTCTCTCCAGGCTTTATTGATATACACACCCATGGAGCTGGGAATGCTGATTTTATGGATGGTACCCTGGAGGCTATTTATCAGGGGTGCAGGGCCCATATGGAGCATGGAACAACCTCTATAGTTCCCACCACAATAACCAGTACTAAGGAATCTCTCCTTTCCTTTGTGGAACTCTTTAACCAGGTGGACTTACAGAGAGAGGACATGCCTAATATACTGGGGCTTCACCTGGAGGGACCATATTTTACCTATGAACAGAGAGGAGCACAGGACCCCAAGTATCTCCGTAACCCGAATCCAGAAGAGTATGAAGAGGTTCTAAGAAGAACAGATAGGATTTTAAGATGGTCCTTTGCCGTTGAGCTAGAAGGAGCAGATGCATTTCTAGAATCCCTTCGAAGACATGGAATAATTAGCTCTCTTGCTCATTCCGATGCTAGCTGTGAGCAGGTTTTCAGAGCTTATGAAAATGGAATATCTGCCTTGACTCATTTCTATTCGGCAATGTCCGGTGTGAAGAGAATTAATGCCTACCGAGTTGCGGGGGCAATTGAAGCAGGCTATTTACTGGATGATCTCTACGTGGAGGTTATAGCCGATGGAAAGCATCTACCCAAGGAACTGCTTCAATTAATCTATAAGATAAAGGGAGCAGACCGCATCTGCCTGGTAACAGATTCTATGAGAGCTGCAGCAATGCCTGATGGTTATTATAAACTGGGTAATAAGGACAAGGGTATGGATACAATAGTGGAGGATGGAGTGGCAAAGCTCCTTGATAGAACTGCCTTTGCAGGAAGCACCGCTACAGCAGATCGATTGATACGCACTATGCATGAGCTTACAGATGCCCCACTGTACCAAGTGGTTAAAATGATGACCTTAAGTCCTGCTAAGCTCCTTAAGATTGATGATAGAAAAGGCTCTATAACTCAAGGAAAGGATGCAGATATAGTTATCTTTGATGATGATATAGCTATTGACCTTGTAATGGTAAAGGGTCGGATTCTTAGGAATACACTACAGTAATAAGGTGTTGCTGAGGCTTCTCGATTATTTACAAAAAATGCGACAGCCCATTTTAGATATCTTCTAAAGGAAACTATGCTTTAAGAAAATGCATTATTAAACTAAAGCTGGCGATGAAAGTTAACCTGAGTTTGTTCACCGTCATTCTTATCAATGGAAATCAGTACCTTTACAGAGAATATTGTATCAGTATAATCAATATTAAAATAGGAATCGTATTTTTTTATAATCTGCTTAACATTAGAAAGTCCTATTCCATGAAAAGTTGTTTCTTCTTTTAAGGACTTTAAAACATTATTTTTAACCTTAATTTCACCGTTGTAGGTATTTATAATTACAATACTAAAATATCCTTTTTTAATGTTCATTTCAATAGAAATGAACTTTTCCATTATAGAGTCGTTTATTCTGTCACAGGCTTCAATGGCATTATCGATAAGATTAGTTAGGATGATACAGAGGTCTATATTATTAATATTAATCTGAGGAGGAAGCACTGCCTGACAATCTACCTTAATACCATTTTCTTCTGCTAAAAAAAGCTTGTAATTTAGTATTGCATCAATCATGGAATTTCCAGAATTACATAAGCGTTTTGATATCATGATTACATCATTATTGATTTCATTAATATATTTAATAGCTTCCTCTTTATGTCCCGTTTCAATTAAATTGAGAATATATCTAAGATGATTTTTCATGTCATGGGATATTCTTGATATTTCTCGCTGCTGTGAATCTAACTGACGATAATAATTATATTGAAGGCTATACATTTCATCAGTATATTTTTGGACTTGCTCTATTTCATCAATTGTCCCGTCACGATCTGCCAAAAAGTATAGAGAAAGTGATGAGAGAATCAGTAAAACACTCACATTTATTTCAAATACAAAGTAGCTTTCAGCAACATTTGCAGCAGGACCGAATGAAAAGACCCTGAGTGTAAAAATGAAAATCGCAAGGGGGACAATAAAACTATAGAACCATTGAAAAAATTTAGGATATTTATCTTTCATATTTTTAAGAGTTTTTATTGCTAATATAAAGCAGAGCAAAAGCGATGAAAGAAGAATCTCAGACACAATGGTTTGCTTCAAGGTAAAAGGGTAGTTATCCACTGATGGATTACTTCCATTCCACCATAGAATAGTGCTGGAAATAACAGTACAACCGTAGTTTAGAGCTAGATACATAAAACATACTATTAATTTAATGGTGAGATTGTTCTTATAGTTAACTATAACAAGGATTACAAAGAGGCTGTAGGCAAACATACTGACAAAGTATACAGAAAAATTATTTGTGGCAGTGAAGATACAGCCTAAAAAGTAGCCAAATAAAGAGAGAAAATACTGTTTGTTTTTTTCTTCCTTTAGTTCAAGAAAGGTTATAAAGCAAATATGCATTGTAATTGTTTCAAAGAATGCAATAATAAATTCCGTTATAAGTTCATATGAGTTCATACTATTTTACCTCTATAGACAGTCAAGAAAATGCTGGCGAACATCTTTTGCTCTGTGCTTACTTACATATATTTTGCTTTCATCATCAAAAAACAGTACACCTTTATAATATTTTGATGCCTGTTTGAGATTTGCTAAATAACTTTTATGTACTCTAAAAAAGTATTTGTCACATAGCTGTGCTTCAATATCACTTATTTTACCGATAAAATTGTAGTCATTAGTTTTGGTGTGAACAACTATTGTATGGGAAAAGGATTCGAAATAATAAATATCCTTTATTGGAAGACTGATAATTCCTTTCTCTGTATTGAATACATATTTTTCGTCGATTTCAGCCTTTTTCCTATCAAGAAAGGCTTTAATTTCCTTTATTAGTAACTTTTCGTCTAGAGGCTTCATAAAATACCGCCATGCATTTATAGAATATCCTTCAATGGCATAGCTCATATTAGAAGTAGTTATAAATATACATACATCCTTATCATATTTACGAATCAATTTTGCAGTTTCTATACCGTCTATAGGCTTCATGCACATATCTAAAAAAATAAGGTCAAATCGCTTTCCGCTAGCTACCTCCTCAGCTAATTTTTTACCGTTCATGAAGGACGAGATTTCTAGTGGATAACCTTTATTCTCCAATCTTTTTAAGATTTTTTCAATAATCTGAATATCAAGTAGGTTGTCATCGCAGATTGTCGTGCATATCATATTGATTCCCTCCTAATGGTTACGTTTTCTCAAGCAAATTATAGCATAAAACGACATAAAAGTCATTTTTGAGTCTGTATTTTTAATGTCCATTGATGTAAACGAAATGCCCAGTGGAGAATATTAAAGGGTTACACGTTCCCACTCAAGGGCTATAAGTTCCCACATGTGCTAACAATATAGATGAAAAAAATAATTGATGATATGCTCATCTCATAAATAAGCATCTGCAGAAGCAGACCGCTAGCAGTGGTATTAGAATTGAGATGGGGGGAGGAAATGAAATAAGTATATTCATAGATACACTGCGAAATTATGTTTGAGGAGGACTTATTATGAGCAAAAATGAAAATACAGTAGCTTCTGAAAGTAAACTTACACAAAAAGATATGCTTTTAGGATTAGTATGTGCTATTTTTTTCGTTGATACTATTGCTTCTGTTGCTACAATGGGACCGGCTGCTGTTACATGGAACTTAATTGTTGGTGCATTATTCTTCTTCCCTGGAAGCTTGACTGTTGCTGAGCTTGGGGCTGCTTATCCTGAAAATGGAGGATTCTATTCATGGATTAAACGTGCTTACGGTAAAATGTGGGGTGCAAGAGTTAGTTGGATTTATTGGGCATGTAATGCAATATGGATTTCTTCCGTAGCAACTCTTGTAGTAAATGTATTTTGCCAGGTATTTTATGTTGAATTATCCAACTTTGCAAAAATGCTTTTTAATATAGTGATAATTTGGTTGATGGTGTCTATTGCTCTTAGGCCAATGGATAACTCACAAAAGATTATAAATTTCAGTGCTATAGTTAAGCTGTGTTTAGGCGCTGGACTTGTTATTTCTGCAGTACTATTTTTGGTTAATAATGGTGGCGTTACAGCGAATAAGATTACACTTTCAAGCTTTAAGCCAACCTTTGGCCAATCAATAGTGTTTATTCCTGCATTAATATATAACTTTCTTGGCTTTGAATCAATGTCTGCGGCAGGCTCTTCAATGAAGAACCCAGCAGTAGACGTACCAAAGGCAGCACTGAAAAATTGCCTTCTTGTATGTGGTCTTTATATTGTTACTGTACTTGCTATGCTAATTGTATTACCTATAGATAATATCAGCATTATCCGTGGTGTTATTGATTGCTTCCGTACAGGTTTAGGAGATGGTCCAATATTAAGTGCAGTTGTATACGTTATAGGAATGCTATTTGTAACTGTTTTAATATGTCAGGGTATGATGTGGATTCTTACAGTTTGTAGAGTATCTGCAGAAACAGCAGAAACTGGTGAATTGCCTAAATTTTTTGCAAAGACAAATAAGAATGGAGCACCATTAGGTAGTTTACTGATTGCAGGCTGTGTAGCAAGCGTTGTAACTATAGCATCAAGTATGTTATCAGGAACTGCTGAGCAAATGTTCTGGGCTATATTCTCCTGTACAAGCTTCCTATTACTTATCCCTTACTTATTAAACTTTGAAGCCTTCTTAAAGCTTAGAAAGACCGATAAAACAACAGTACGTCCTTATAAGTTCCCAGGTCCAGATTGGTTAGCAGTTTTATTCGTACGTATTGGGGAATTTATAGTACTTGCAACAATGGTCTTATTTATATGGGTTCCTGGAACTCCTTTCAATGTTCAGAGTGTAGGATTTATCGTAGTAGGTATAATAATTACCTTAGTTGCGGGAGAGGTAATTTTAAGACGTTGTATGAAAAATGCTAATTAACATAATGAATTAGTAGTTACATATAAAATAGGAGTGATTATATGAAAGTTAATAAGCTTTTTATTAATGGTTGTATTTATACTGCTGATAAAAACCATACTATGGCTCAGGCTGTTGCTGTTAATGGTGGAAAGATAATTTTTGTAGGTTCTAATGAAGAAGCAATGGCTTCCTATGGAGATGCAGCTGAAGTCATTGATTTAAATGGAAAGATGGTGCTTCCATCATTCTTTGAAGGACATGCTCATTATACTAAGGCTACCTCTACAGTTGTAGGTATTAATTTAGCAGGAATGAACACAGAGGAAGAATATGTTGAGGCCTGTAAAAAATACCTAGAGGAAAATCCAGAAACAAAGGTGCTTCGTGGACAGGGATATCTTGAAGCTTGCTTCCCTGGTATTGGCCCATGCAGACGTGCATTAGATAAGGTATCTACAGAGATACCAATTGTAGTACAAGCAGAAACCCTTCATTCTTTGTGGGCAAATACTAAGGCTATTGAGCTTGCAGGAATTACAGCAGAAACCCCAGACCCTCAGAACGGGCGTATTGAAAGGGAAGAGGATGGGAGTCCTTATGGATGCTTCCGTGAATCTGCACAGGATTTAATTCTTGATTCTCTGCCAGATTTCTCCGTTGAAGACTATAAAAAAGGTATATTAGCTTATCAGGAGCTTGCACACAGCAGGGGCTTCACTGGAGCTTATGACCCATGGCTTATGGTTAACAGTAATTCTATTGAGGCTTTAAAGGAACTAGACGCTGAAAATAAGTTAACTATGCATATGCGTGGTGCATATTGGGCAGATCCACATCGAGGAGCAGAGCAGGTTAAGGAGATTGTTGAAGCAAGAGACAGAGATAATAATGGAAAACTATTCAAAATAAATGGTGTTAAATTCTTCATGGATGGTGTTTTGGAAAGTCTTACAGGCTTTTTACTTAAACCCTATGCAAAAGCAGAGGGACGTCCTGAGGTTTGGTATGGAGACCAGATTTGGTCACCAGATAATATGAATTCAGTGGTTGCAGCTGTGGATAAGGCTGGGATGGGGATTCATGTACATTGTGCCGGAGATGCTGCTGTAAAGCAGTCCTTAAATGCTGTGGAGTATGCACAGGGACAAAATGGTAAGAGAGATGCAAGACACTGCATTACCCATATATTCCTGGTAGATCCTGCCGATGTTCCTCGTTTTAAAGAACTGGGAGTTGTGGCTATGACAAATTCATATTGGGCACAGATAGACGAGACATATTTCGTTAATGGAACCTACATAGGAATGGATCGTGCAGCAAAGACCTTCCCTATAAACTGCTTCTTTAAGGCTGGTGCCTGCGTAGCAAATGCTAGTGATTACCCGATTACTGCTGTTCCAAATCCATTTGTAGGTATAGAAATTGGAGTTACTCGTATAGCCCCCGATAATTATCATCCATGGATATTTGATTATGAGGATCCTAAATTCCATGAACCATTATGGCCTGAAGAAAGAGCAGAGGTTAAGGATATGATTGATTCCTTTACTATAAATCAGGCTTATGCAAACTTTGTTGAAGATATTTCCGGATCAATAGAAGTAGGAAAATATGCTGATATGATAGTAGTAGACAAAAATATTTTAGAGATACCATCTGAGGATATAGGCACTGCTATGGTGGAACAAACATACTTCCAAGGAAAATTGGTTTATTCTAAATAATAACTAGGGGTGATACTTTTGGGAAGCACATATGGATATTTATCCATTATTCCTCCTATTATTGCAATCATATGGGCTATTAAGCACCGGGAGGTATATACTTCACTGTTATTAGGTATAGTGGCGGGCTTTTCCATATATATCATATTTCCTAAGGATGAAGCTGAGGCTTCATCCTCTCTATTAGGTATGGGAGGACAGGTATTACATGAAATAGTAAATACATTTACAGAGGTATTGAGTAACACAGAAAATGTGAAGTTATTAATTTTTCTTGCATTATTAGGAGGAATAATTAATATTTTAGCAAGTATCGGTGGAACTGATGCTATGGCAGCTTGGGCCCAAAAGAATATTCATTCGGGAAAACAGGCACAGATTGCTGCTTTTATTATGGGATGTATTATTTTTATTGATGATTACTTTAACTCTCTTACTGTAGGCAGTATGATGAGACCTTTAACCGATGAGTATAAGGTATCCAGAGCAAAGCTTGCTTATATTATTGACTCAACTGCAGCTCCTGTAACCATATTGTTTCCAATGTCTAGTTGGGTTGCAACTGTTATTTCTATGATGAATCCTGTGCTAGTACAACATGATTTTGAACTCCGTGGGATAGTAGCCTTTATATCATCCATTCCATACAATTATTATGCTCTACTGACTCTTTTGATGGTGATTTTAGTTATTACTCTCAATATTGATATAGGTCCTATGAAAAAATTCGAAGATTCTTTCCGCAAAACGGGCTTTGATAGCACAAAGGCAACTAATTCAGAAGTTAACTCTGAGGTTAAATACAAAAAGAGAGCTTCCATAGGAGATATATTATTTGTCATATGTCTTTTGGTATTTTCTGCTATATTAGCGATGCTAGTAAGCGGTGGCTTTCCCGATAGTACCAGGAGTATAGTGACAGCGCTTTCCAACTGTGATGCGGCTTTGGCTTTGGTGTATTCCGGTATAATAACCCTGTGTGTAATGGCAGTTTTGTTTATCTCAAAAAAAATTATTACCATGAATAGCTTTATTGATTCCTGTATGAGTGGGACTAAGGAAATGCTCCCATCTATAATTCTTTTGGTACTAGCCTGGACATTTTCTACTGTATTAAGTAATGATTACTTAAACACTGCATCCTTTATTGCCAATCTTGCGGCAAATAACTTACCTGCCTCATTACTTACAGGTACTGTTTTTTTAGTAACAGCAATTATAGCATTTTCCACTGGAGCTTCCTGGGGAACCCTAGCCATAATGCTTCCAACATCGATTACCGTATGTGCACAGATTTCACCACCTCAGATAGCAGCAGTACTAGGAGCTACATTAGCCGGTGCAATATTTGGAGATCATTGTTCCCCTTTGGCAGATACTACGATACTTTCCTCTGTAGGAGCTGATTGTAATCATATTGATCACGTTGTATCACAGCTGCCTTATGCTTATATTGTGGCTTCAATCAGCGGAGTTGCTTATATAATCACTGGTTTTATTCATAATCCCTATGTACCTTTATTGTGTGCAGGTATATTGATGATAGGGATTGTGGTATTTTTAAAAAGATATAAACATATTGATAAATTACTGTAATTAGGAAAGGATGTGTTTATTACGGAACATTTATCTGAAGAACTATTAGAAATGCTCAACTGTGAAACAGTATTCACAATTCCTATCTTAGGTGGTATCGGAGTTTCAGAGTCAACAGTAATAACCTGGTTCATAATGGCGGCACTTACCATAATATCCATAGTGCTGACCCGCAATCTCGTGGTTGAAAACCCTGGGAAGAGGCAGTTGGCTATCGAGTTTGCCGTGGAATGGCTCTATAAATTCTTCGATGATATCATAGGAGAGCATGGAAGAAAGTACATACCATATCTCATGACGGTTATCATATATCTCGGGACGGCCAACACTATAGGACTTCTCGGTATGAAGCCTCCCACAAAAGATTTATCCGTTACCCTGGGCCTTGCAATAATGAGCATAGTGCTCATTGAGGCAGCGACCATCTCAAAGGCCGGAGTTAAGGGCTATTTCAAGAAAAAGGCCGAACCTATTGCAATAGTAGCTCCGATAAATTTCCTTGAAATACTCATAAGGCCGCTATCTTTGTGTATGCGACTTTTTGGTAACATACTGGGAGCCTTTGTGGTTATGGAGCTTATAAAGATAATTATCCCTGTAGGGGTGCCCGTAGCATTTAGCCTGTATTTCGATGTATTCGATGCCTTGATTCAGGCTTACGTATTCGTATTTTTAACCTCTTTGTTCATCAAAGAAGCCATTGAATAAAATTTTAAGATAAAAGAAGGAGAGAAGAAGGTTATGTCACAATTAATAGCAATTGGTGCTGCTGTAGCAGTATTAACAGGAGTAGGAGCAGGTATAGGTATAGGCGTTGCCACAGCGAAGGCTTCGGAGGCTGTAGCAAGACAGCCGGAAGCAGAAGGCAAGATCAGTAAGATATTGCTTTTGGGTGCTGCCCTGGCAGAAGCAACCGCTATTTATGGTTTCGTTATAGCCCTATTGATAATACTGTTCCTTAAATAATTCTGCTGCTTAAATAATAGACAAAGGAGTGTATATAGGTGCTTAGACTGGATTGGAACCTTTTATTTACCATAATAAATTTATTAATATTATATGTACTTATGAAGAAGTTTTTGTTCAAGCCTGTTCTTGGAATCATTGAAAAGCGCAGGAGCCTCGTAGAGGCCCAGCTGAATAACTCGGCTGAAATAGAAAAGCAGGCAAATGAATTAAAGGCCCAGTACGAGGAAAAGCTGCTCATGGGAAATGCAGAATATCAGGCTATTATTGAAGAGTCCAAAAAGAAGGGGGAGCTTGCTTACGAAGCTATAATAGAAAAAGCAAACGCTGAGGCTCAGAAGATAATGATAAAAGCTGAGAAAAAGATTGCCAGAGAGAATGAAAATGCTCTGGTAAACCTTAAGGATGAAATTGGAATGTTAGCCATGGAGGCCGCTGAGAAAATTATCAATGACAAAGCTACGCTTAGCAGAGACTGTGAGCTGTATGATGATTTTTTAGTCAAGGTAGGTGGAAGTGATGGCGAAGGACATAAATAGAGTAGAAGCAAGGCTTCTATATGTTACCCCCCCTACAGAGGAGCAGATAGCCGGCATAAGATCCTTTATAAATGACAGGTGCAGTGCTGAAGATGTTAATCTTATTCTGGAGGAAAGAAAGGATCTTATAGGAGGCTTTGTGCTGAAGATAGGTAACGAGGAGTATGACTGGAGCACAAAGGAAAAGCTCCGCCAGCTGAAGGCTCATATTAAAGAAGGTATTTGTGAAAAGATAAAGTGCCCTGAGGACATAATATCTATAGTTAAAGAGGAAATTGAAAGTACAGAATTTTCTGTAGACGGTAGAGAGGTTGGTCATGTAACCTTCCTGGGTGATGGCATTGCAACGATAAAAGGCCTGGACCATGTAATGTACGGAGAAATCGTGATTTTTGAAACAGGTACAAAGGGTATGGTACAGGATATAAGAGAGGACGAGATTGGCTGTATACTCTTCGGCCGTGACAACGACATCATGGAGGGCTCTAGAGTTGTGGGCTCCGGAAAGAAGGCTGGAGTTAAGGTAGGAAAGGACTTCCTGGGAAGGGTAGTGGATGCTCTTGGAAATCCCATAGACGGTTTAGGGATAATAAAGGGAGAGGATTACCGCCCCATCGAGTCCAAGGCACCGGGAATTGTTGAAAGAAGAGCTGTTAATGTGCCCCTGGAAACAGGGATATTATCCATAGACTCCATGTTCCCCATAGGAAGAGGTCAGAGAGAGCTTATCATAGGGGACAGGCAGACCGGTAAGACCTCCATAGCCATGGATACTATAATCAACCAGAAGGGAAAGGATGTTATTTGCATCTATGTTGCCATAGGCCAGAAGGCTTCTACCGTGGCAAAGCTTGTAACCACTCTGAAGCAGAATGGTGCCATGGAGTATACCACTGTTGTATCCTCAACAGCCAGTGATACGGCTACCCTTCAGTACATAGCACCCTATTCCGGAACGGCCATGGCGGAGCATTTTATGCGCCAGGGAAAGGACGTACTGATAGTCTATGATGACCTGTCCAAGCATGCCGTTGCATACCGTGCAATCTCACTGCTCCTGGAACGCTCTCCTGGTAGAGAAGCCTACCCCGGAGATGTTTTCTACCTCCATTCAAGGCTTCTCGAGCGTTCTGCAAGGCTTAACGAGAATTTCGGCGGCGGCTCCATAACAGCACTGCCCATAATAGAAACCCAGGCTGGTGACGTTAGTGCATACATACCAACCAATGTTATATCAATAACCGACGGACAGATATTCCTAGAAAGCAGTCTCTTCTTCTCAGGAATAAGGCCTGCTGTTAATGTAGGACTTTCCGTATCCCGTGTTGGTGGCGCAGCCCAGACAAAGGCAATGAAAAAGGCCGCAGGAAGCGTAAGAATCGACCTGGCGCAGTACAGGGAAATGGAGGTTTTCACTCAGTTCAGCTCTGATCTAGATGATGCCACCAAGATGCAGCTCACCTACGGAAGCGGCCTCATGGAGCTTCTGAAGCAGCCTCTGGCCCATCCTATGTCCATGTGTGATCAGGTGCTGTCTCTTGTCCTGGCTACTAACAAGATAATGGTAGGAGTAGAAACCCACAATATCAAAAAGTTCCAGGGAGAAATTCTTAAGTTCTATCACCAGGAGCATCCGGAAATCGTACAGGAGATTGAAACAACCAGGCAGCTATCTGATGAGCTTAGAGAAAAGATTATTACCACGGCAAAAGAATATATAAGCAGGTAACAGCTATGGCAGATGTTAGAGAGATTAAAAACAGGATGAACAGCGTTAGGGATACCATGAAGATAACCAACGCAATGCATATGATTTCTACCACTAAATTGAAGCAGGCTAAAAGAGCACTGAATAAAACGGAGCCGTTCTTTGAAGAGCTCCAGAAGACCATGAATGACATAATCAAGAGATTTCCCAGTGCTCCCTATACCTTCTTTGAAGATGAGGAAAGTAAGGAAATCTCAAAGAGAAAAATATGTTATTTAGTGATAACAGGAGACAAGGGGCTGGCAGGAGCCTACAATCACAATGTATGCAGGCTCGCACTAGAACACATGGAGAAGAACGGAGCAGAAGACAGCTGCTTCTGTACTGTTGGTATATTCGGATACCATTTTTTCTCCAAGAAGGAGCATAATCTAAAAAAGGATTTTCAGTTTACTGCCTCCAATCCCACCTTGAAAAAAGCAAGGCTTATTGCAGATGAGCTGGTAGATATGTACCTGAACAGGAAATCTGATGAAATATACGTGATCTACACAAAAAATGAAAGTGCCATTTCTTCAAAAACTATTATTGAAAAGCTGCTTCCCCTGTGCAGGGGGGATTTTGAAGACAGCGAGGCAGCCTCAGAGCTCCCCATATATCCTTCTGCAGAAGAGATTGTTTCCGCTCTGGTTCCGGACTATTTAACTGGCTTTATATTCGCCGCCCTTATGGAGTCCTATACCAGTGAGCAGAATGCCCGTGTTATGGCCATGGAGAGTGCCACAAGAAATGCTAAGATCATGCTCCAGGAAATGTCCATTGTTTATAACCGGCTGCGTCAGGCCAATATAACCCAGGAAATTACAGAGGTGGTCAGCGGAGCAAGAGCACAGAAGAATAAGAAAAAAATGAAGTTTAAGGAAGGAGATAATTCGTTATCATGAAAAAGCAGTCAATACACATTGGAAAAATAGTACGAATTGCAGGCCCTGTAGTTGATGTAACCTTTGAGGCCGGGTATCTCCCCCGTATAAAGGAAGCTTTGGAGCTTGATAATGACGGTACAAGAACCGTCATGGAGGTAGCACAGCATGTGGGAAATAATGTGGCTCGCTGCATTATGCT